>JALSPX010000152.1 GCA_026985755.1 Sulfurovum sp.
TGTGAAAATATCGCTGTAGAGTGTATTTCCTGAAAAGAGTTTTGGATTCCATTCTACTCTATTCATAATCCCATCACCATCAACATGAGAAAAAAGAATTCTTTTGCCCTTTTCTGTAGTAACATCTGGGACAATGATTTTTTTGAGATGGAGTGCCTGCATAAAAAATTTAAAGGGATTGATCACCCATAGATTGTCATCTCCAAATTCTTGCATAAAGCCATTACGAAGTGCAAAACCACCCCAAGGCATGAAAGCTGCATAGGTTGTTCTTATGTCAGCTTTATTTGTAATACTAAAGAGTGGTTCTCCTTGTGTGATATCTATAAAACTGTCATTATCATTGAGTGATGGATCAATCTCATACCCTATAAGTGGGCTTTTTTTTATTTTTTTATTTTTTTGTAGTGTAGTATTATTGGATGGATTGACCTTAATAGAAAGTTTCTCTAAGGACTCATTGAGTGGTAAAGGAAGAGAAGAAACTATAGCAACTTTTATATTATATTTTTGCAATTGCAAAATCCATTCTATAAGTTTTTCAGGTTCTTTATACTCTTTTGAAAACCAGATAACTACTCCTGCATAGCGTTGCATAGCCTCCATTGAAGGTAGTCTATGTTTACTAATGTCATAAAGTTTTTGAATATAGCCTTGGTATTCAAGAGGGAGCGCTCCATGTTGGTGGGCTGAGAGGAAAATTCTATCGTGTTGGCTTTCATCAATGAGTGTAAGGATTTCGCGCTTGATAGGATTTTTTGAAGATTTTCCATACACGTTGAGATCTCTTGTGCCTATGTATGGAATAAAGCCTTTATTTTGAAGTTTATGAATAGTACGAACAGCTTCTTTTGAATTGAGTTGTTCCAAGGGAAGGTAATCTACACAAAGAACATCAAGTTTATAGTGTCGTATTTTCTTAAGATAAGTATCAAGCCACTCTCTGTCGTTTTTATTTACATTTTTATAAGATAAATCCTTCCCTCCTATACCATGGTAATATGATTCAAAAAGGACTGCGTTTATAGCATTATGTACTTTATCGATAATTTCAAAGCCTCTGTTTATAATCAGTTTTGAGTGAGGGTACCTTTTATGAAATGTTTGGATAATATCGACAAGTGCTGCTTCACTTTTTTCCTTTTGCTCTTTTGTTTTACAGACGAGTTGATACGAATCAAGAGTATCAAAGAAAAAATTTTTAAAGCCACGTTGCATTTGTGGTTCTATAATATCATGAAAGAGAAATTGCTTATATTGGGGATTTGTAAGATCTAAAACATATGACTTCCATGCTTTATTGTGACCAAGAATCCACTCTTTTTTGACCTTTTGGAACTCTTTTATACCTTTGTCTATTTCACCAATACTTACATAAGCATAGAGCTTCTCTTTATAGACTTTGAATCCATGTGTAGTTGTATTTGTATGTGTAGGCTGGACAATGATATAGTCATGAATGCCAACCATGGGATATGATATATTTTTCCCATAGTAGACAATTGCGCTTTTATCACTTAAGGCTCCAAACGCAGCACTGCAAAAGAGGAGTAATAAGAGGATATACTTACTGCAACATAAATGTTTCATAATTTAACCTTTCTAATTCTTTTCGTATAAATATTACACTTGCTGTAAATACAATGAGAAGGGAGATCGTGTAGCCATAGCCAAACATTGCCGGTCCCATATCAATTGAGATAAAAGTTAAGAGTGCATTGAGGAGAAAAAAGGCAATACTTAACCACATGGCAACTATTTTTCTATCAAGATAGTAGAGAATTGCTAGTACGGACATGAAAGCAAGTTGTAACATTGCACCTATAGTTAAAATGTAAAGAAGACCAAGATAGAGTTGAGGAATATGTAGATAGTGAAAAAAGTAGGGTGCACTTAAAAAGAGAATGATGTCTACAATTCCCTGTATGGCAATAATTTCATGGAGTGCATGACGTATAACATAGACCATATCATCTCTATATGTACGAATTGTTTTGAGTGTTCCCCCATTACGAACAGCATTGTAGTAGAGATCATATTTTTCTGAAAAATCTGCCTCGAGTCTGTAAAAAAAGATAGCCATACCGGGGATAATTGAAAGGTAGGCTAAAAATATGGGTAAATCATATACAACTGAAGCATGCAGACGTCCTATAACAGCATATCCTGTTGCGGGATGGTACCAAAAAATAAATTTATCAACCCATGCTCCGAGATTATATGTAAGACCGGCAATAGCAAGACTCCAGTAAAAGTTTTTTGCTAAGAAGAAATCAATTTTAAAAAAGATAGTAGAGTTGTAACTTTTAATAATCAATGTCATAAGGATGACAAGTAAAAAAGCATTGCCGATAAAAAAGATATAGATGAGTTTTTCAATGGTATCTCCACTATAGATAGAGACAAAGACAATAAGTGCATAGGAGATAAAATAGGCCCAGACGACACCATTGTAGTATTTTAGACTTGCTGCTAAAATACTTGATATCCATACTCCACACAGCACTAAAAATGTAGCAACAACACCTACAATAAAAAGGGCACTTTGTCCTTCAAATACCCACATATAAAAGGGTATAACAAGCGGAAGACCTAACATCCAAGCAAGTGCAAGTGCTCCAAAGTAAGCAGGTAAAATTTCATCCTCTCTATGATTAAAAATAAGGTCTGCTATATAGCGCGTCAAGGGAAGTTGGACTATCCCCGTAATGATAAGACTTGAGGCGAGTGCGATGGCGTAGGTGACTACAACCTGAAATCTATAGACATCA
>JALSPX010000153.1 GCA_026985755.1 Sulfurovum sp.
CCAACTCCCAATACCTATGCCCATTAAACCCAAACTTTTGAATAACATCTAACCCTAGCTTACGTGTATGTGCCTCGTAAGAGCGTGGGTTGATTTGGTTGACAAAGGTGATTAGTATTATAGAGGGGATAATCATTTACTGATTTTTTCTTGAGTAACTAACAAAATAAAGTAATCATAAGGCATGACATCATATTTAGAGGCTATGCACTTATGATTATTTCAATATTTTAGTGCAAATCTACCGTTATACCTGATTTAGTGATACTATAATCACTTGTAAAAGTAATCTCAGTAGGTAAAATACTACTAATTGGTATACTTTTATCAATTTTACCACTAAATTTTCCAAGTTCTTTACCATCTTGAGAAATTGTAATAAAATCATAGTTTTTTTCTGTTTCACCTTTGATATGTGCATGCTGTACTATTTGTATACACATTGTTCCTGGAGGGCATAATGGTGGAAGTGTTTTTGTAATATTTGTATTATTTTTGTATGGGTGTGCTGTTTCGAAGTGGTACTTATTAGTATTACTATCTTTATAACATGGCTTGTATATAATTGTCGCATCAGCAAATTGAGTGCTTGATTCATTAGGAGAAATATGTAAACGTAATGTTTCATCTTCTAACATTATTTTATTATTACAGCTTTGTACATTTCCCTTATGCTTTAAAGTAATCTTATATTTATCTTGTTCTGCATCAACAAGACTAATACTAAAATTTCCTTTAACATTATCATGTAAAGATTCAATATTAATTATTGGATTTGCGTAAGGTGAAATAAAGTTTAGTTCAATGTCACCTTTTTGTGAAACTTTCACTTCTCCATGTCTTATCAAATCAGTTGCTTGTGATGCTACAAGAGAACTAGCTAAACCAGAGACTAAAAGTCCCGCTTGTATTATTTTTTTCATATATTTTCCTTGTATTATATTAGACACCAAAACATTAATGCCTATACTATTATATCAAAAGAGTATTACCTCCAGTCAAACACCCCAGCTCCCAATACCTATTGCCATTAAACCTAAACTCCTTAATCACATCTAGTCCTAGTTTACGTGTATGTGCCTCATAGGAGCGTGGGTTGATTTGGTTTACAAAGGTGATGAGTATGGGATAGCGTTGACTCATTTGTTTGCGTGCAAAGTTAAAAATATTGGGTAATACTTCTGTCCCTCGTACAGATTTATCTATGCAGATAGGACCGTATTGGTAGGTGTTTTGGGTGCTTAGTTGTGTGCCATTATAGTTTAGGTTTGGTAGGTCAGCTATCATATGGCGAAACATCTCCCATTTCGACCAAAATTCCCATGATGCAGCCATCACATAGGCTAAGACCTCATCGTCCTCTTTGGCTATGAAAAGTCCCTGCTCTTGGGTGATGAGAGCTGTGAGTTCTTCTGTTGTAAATGCTGTCGTGACAAAGCCGTCTTTTTTGTCCTCTACTGCTATGCTGTCTATTTGGTACTTGGCATGGAGTTTGAGTGTGGCTTCTATATCCTCTAGGGTGGCTATTTTATATTCCATCTTTTAACCCTTTCATCATCTCTATTGTCTCATTGTCTATTTCGGTATTACGCTCTTTCAAATGCTCTAGTATCATATTAAACCTCTCTTTATCTAAGTGCTGACCAAATTTAAATTTGCATGACACAGTGCTAGGCACTATCTTTACTACGGCTGTGGCTTTTAGTGCTTTATCATAGGCTTCATCGTTAAAAGATTTGTATCCTCCCTCTGGTTGGAGCTTTTGCATCATCGCTTCAAACATCATGGCTTTTTCTTCTCTGTTTTCTACCATTTCTGCTACCCCATCAATGCTCACAGACTTAAAAAAGTGTGTCGCAGGACATGCCAAACCCTCCGAAGAGCTAAAAAATGAAGCGATGATAGAGTAACTCTCTACGACCGAAAAAGAGATGTGAGGGTTTTGCTCTAGTATCTTCATCTTTTTGTTTTTTAATGCACCATGAAAGTAGATGTTGTCTTCTATACGTACAAAGTTTAATGGCACAGCATAAGGTTTATTTTCATTGCATACGGCTAGTGTTCCGTATTCTGCTTTGTCTAGCACTTCATTTATGATGTGTTTGTCTGTGATTTGGAATACTTTTTTCATATTGGCTCCTACGAATTTTTATGCTATTATACGTCTTATCTGTACTTACCACAAGATACAAAATATTTATATTTTTAAAGGACAGTTTTGTATATATTGGACGAAAAAAGCAAAATCCCACTACACCTACAGCTATACTCTGCACTGAAAAATGACATCAGTACCAACTACCAAGCAGGAGATAAACTCCCCTCTATACGCAAAGTAGCTACCCTTTATAACCTCAGCAAAACCACCGTAGAATCTGCATACTCACAGCTCTATGCAGAGGGGTATATAGAGAGCCGTCCCAAGTCTGGGTACTATGTGAGTGAGCTCTATTTTGATACTTTTGCCTCTAAAAAGCTAGCTACTACGCCTACATCCTCACCTAGCTACAAATATAACTTTTTCCCTGCACAGCTTTGTGCGGAGGATTTTCCACTTAAAACGTGGAAACGTCTAGCGACCAAAGCACTAGATGAGAGTACAGATTTTGGTAGCTACCCCGATGGTCAAGGTGAGTTGCCACTTCGGGAGCAGATAACCATGTATCTTATGGCATCACGTGGTGTCATCTGTAGGGCTGAACAGATAGTCATTACCTCAGGCTTTATAGATAGCATGAGACTCTTAGCCTCCTTACT
>JALSPX010000154.1 GCA_026985755.1 Sulfurovum sp.
AAGCTATTTTCATCATAATAGGCTTTTAATTCTTCATCGGTAATATTGGCATCACTGCTTGGTGTCCACACTAAAGAGAGATCATATTTTTTTCTTGTGAGGTAGTTCTCTTTATTGTTTTCCCAGTATTTTTTGATTTCTGTCTCATTTGCATCATAGTTCACATCTGCTTGAGTAAGTACTTTATAAGAGATTTTATCAGCTACATTTATCGCTGCACCTACGGCATCAATTTCAAGAGGTAGCGCTGGTATATCCAAAAGTGCAAGGGTTTTTTCAACTAGCATTTCATTTTTCAATGTCGCCTCAAAATCTTTTGCTTTTAGTCGTTGTGACTTAAGGTACGCAGTATAAATTTCTTTATTAAATTTCCCATCTTTTTGAAACCCTTTGATACTCTCTAGTTTTTTAACTAACTCTGCATCTGAAATAACAATGCCTGCATCCTTGGCAAAGTTAAGAAGTTTAGCTTGTGTTGCAAGTACACTAAAGGCACGCTGAGGCAAACCTAACTCTTTTGCTTTTTTTTCATCAAGTTTCCCTTGTAGCTGTTGATTGACATTTGCATAGAGATTGCTATAAATCATGTTGAGTTGCGATTGTTTTATCTCTATATTCCCTACCTTTGCAACATTTCCCGCTTTTGACCCGAAATCATAACTTCCCCAACCAACAAACCCCGCACCTATAAATGCAATTGTTGCTATCCAGATAGTCCAAACGAGGTATTTATTGTGTTTTTGCATCCAAGAAATCATATTATTGTGTCCCTTAATCTAAAAATTTGTAATATTTTAGTAAAGTTGTGGTTAATACCAATTGAAAATAATCTTTATTGAGGATAAATAGTTGATGCAAACTAAGAATAGTACAATGATGAAACGCGACTTAGAAGTAATTTGGCATCCTTGCACCCAGATGAAAGACCATGAAACCCTCCCTCTTATACCTATTAAGTCAGGTAAAGGTGTCTATTTGTATGATTTTGAAGACAAGAAGTATATTGATGCTATCAGTTCATGGTGGGTCAATCTTTTTGGGCATGCAAATAGCTATATTAATGCAAAAGTAAAAGCGCAGATTGATACTTTGGAGCATGTACTTCTGGCAGGATTTACACATGAACCTGCAATAGAACTGGCACATAAATTAGTAGATATCACACCTGCAGCATTGCAAAAAGTATTTTATGTTGACAATGGGTCATCTGCGGTAGAGGCAGCATTAAAGATGAGTTACCATTACCACTTGAATAGAGGTGAACAAAAATCTATTTTTCTTTCGTTGACAAATTCTTACCATGGGGAGACTATAGGAGCACTTTCTGTAGGGGATGTTGCTCTGTATAAAGAGACCTATGCTCCCTTACTGATAGCCAATATGCAGGTACCAGTGCCTGCCAATCAAAGTGAACAGGCAGCAAAAGAGGCCTTGGCATTTTTAGAAAAGGTTTTATGTGAGAGGGCCAATGAAATTTCTGCATTTATATTGGAGCCACTGATACAAGGAGCAGGGGGTATGCATATGTATCACCCCCACTATCTTAGTGGTGCAAGACTATTGACAAAGAAGTATAATGTACATCTGATTGCAGATGAAATTATGACTGGGTTTGGACGTACAGGAAAAATGTTTGCATGTGAGCATGCCAATATCTCACCCGACTTCATGACACTATCCAAAGGACTTACAGGAGGTTACTTACCTTTATCTGTAGTGATGACAACAGAGGATATCTATCAGGCATTTTATTGTGATTATAACGAATATAAAGCCTTTTTACATTCGCATTCATACACGGGAAATCCTTTAGCCTGTAGTGCAGCTTTGGCAACATTGGAGTTGTTTGAAAAAACAGATACAATCAAGAAGAATGAAAAAAAATCTAGCTATATTAAACAGGCTACACAAAAATTTAATCACTTATCTAATGTAAAAGAAGTACGACAACAAGGTATGGTAACAGCGATAGAATTGCAGGGATATGAAATAGCTGAACGTGTTGGACTGAAATTGTACGAGTATGCACTCACTCAGGGCGTTTTACTAAGACCACTTGGGCATATCATCTATTTTATGCCACCTTATATTATTAGTTATGAAGAGATAGATACCATGATAGATGTAGCATATAAAGGTATTAAAGGGCACCTCTAAACTACTTCTTAAAAAGTGACAACAGTCCCTTACTCTTTTTATGTAATCTATTATAGTGATTTACAGCTCTATTGATGCCTAAATCCATAGCCTCTTGATAGAGTTCACTGGCTCTTTTTTTGTCCTGTTCTACTTCTATGCCATTTTCATAAAATTGTGCCAAATCGCAAATAGCTTCGGGGTAGTTGTCATTCATTGCCAAACGATTGATAAGGGTAAAGGATTCAGAAAGATTTTTTTGTATGATATCACCTTTGTAAAGTGCCCGAGCAAATTTAAATTGTGCATATTTAGATTGCGTAGCTGAAGTCACAAGGAGAAGTTGTGCGGCTTCTGCTTTGTTGTTAGATGCTATAGTATCGATATGTGTGAGCATCGCTTCCACTTCTGATTCCAAGTAGCCATCATTTGCGATTTTATCCATCCATGCATCTACAGAAGCAAAAGTTGTAGGACTCGCCTCTATAGGAGGATATTGTGTTGTCATATGTGCCAACTTTTGATCAATATAAGAAATCGCTGCATAAGATATATCTTCTGCTGTGTCAGGGGTAATTTCCCCTTCGTTTTCTACTTCCTCTTCGTC
>JALSPX010000155.1 GCA_026985755.1 Sulfurovum sp.
AGCCAAGCATCACATACAAACATGCCGTCATCAGAAACGATAAAGAAAAACGATAGTTTTGCATCTGCTCTCACTCTATGAAATATAGTAAAACTATATCGAAATAAAATGAGAGAGAAATGAGGTAGTTAGAAAGTTATCTTCCGTTTCCACCGTTTCCATTGCCGTTTCCGTTTCCACTATTGCCTTTTTCATTTTGTGGATACTCTGGGTGACAATAAGCAGTACCTAAAGAACAACATCCATCACTTACACCTATGTTTTTAAGTGCACCATCAAATGCCCAGTAGTGGTTATAACTCCCATTACGTAAAAAGTTAAATGTATCGACTACATCTTGTGCATTAGACGCCTCTGCAATTTTAATATATGCATCCAAATCTTCTACATCAATCACCTCTACCTTACATGCTACTTGCAGTGCTGCTACCTCAGAAGCAGACCCTTCAGAGACCAAATCATCATAGAGTCTTTGGATTTTTGAGATATC
Organism: Sulfurovum sp.; assembly: GCA_026985755.1. Taxonomy (GTDB): domain Bacteria; phylum Campylobacterota; class Campylobacteria; order Campylobacterales; family Sulfurovaceae; genus Sulfurovum. The sequence continues at coordinate 491 of JALSPX010000155.1, forward strand.
ATAGGTACCTGCTTGCATCTGTACTACAGCTGTATTCATGTATCCAAGTGGCTCTAAATCCACATTGGTAAAATTGACATCATCATTAATTTTATACTTTTTAATCAAATCTTGTACCGCTTGGATATGCTTCACTTCTGATTTAGAAGCAATATTTGTAAATTGCTTTGTGCCCCATTGTGTATAGAGTGCATTATAGACATCATATGCCAAACGCTCTTCATTGCCCATGTAAGAGAGTGTATTTACTAAGTCTTGAGAGAGTGTAGAGTATGATGATGTATCAATATCTGGCGTATTCCCACTGTTATTAGTGTTGCTATTGTTTCCATCCGTACTATTACATCCACTCATGACCATTGTTGCTGATGCAGCTACAAGTCCATTACGTATATGTTTATTCATTCTTTGACCTTTATGTGATTTTGTTTGTTGTTGACCTTGATTGGCACTATTGTTATTTTTCTTACCATAGCGATGTCCATGTGCGCTAGCTACACTACTTAAAAGTACTGCTACTGCAACTGCACTTACTATTTTTGTCTTGTTCATTGTAATTCCTTATGTTATTTTAGATTCGCATAGTATCAATCCTACATGAACGCAATATGAATTAATCTTTCATTAAAAAAATTTAATTTATATCTCCAATATTTTTTCTTCTTTAACCCAAATGATGCAATAGGATTGCCAAAATTATCAATAGTGCTTGTGCTGTGGGTGTTTGCAAAGAATTTGAGGTTAACCCTTAGGTTAATCGATGATTATTTGTAAATGCTCACGGTGCAATGACTTTGCTAGTTTGGTGACTTCTATTGTATCATTTGGGTTTAACTGTCCATATAAAGACAATCGGTATAAACACTAGGGTCATAAACGTACCCACCACAAGCCCACCAATCGCCACTGCACCTAGTGGTGCCAAACGCTCTAGCCCTATGGCTGCACCTTGTGCGACAGGGAGCATCCCTGCTGACACGGCAAAGGCAGTCATGAGTACAGGACGCGTACGGATTTTGATACTCTCTAGCATCGCTTCGCGTTTATTCATCCCTTTTTGTACCTGTTCTATGGCAAAATGTATCAACAAAATAGCATTATTTACGATAACCCCAGAGAGCAACATAAAGCCCATCATCGCTGGCATGGAGACATGATAACCTATGGCTAGCATCGTCCAAGATGCCCCAATAATAGTAAGAGGGATAGAAAAGAGTACCATCAACGCTATCTTGATGTTGGCAAACATCACAATGAGTGCAAAGAAGATGAGTACCACCGCTACAATAATAGCACCTATCATACGCTCTGCAGATGCCTTAAACTGCTTGATATCTCCTATTTGTTCCAGTTCTACACCCTTAGGAAGTTTCACATTTTCCAACTGCGATTCAAAATTTGCCATAATATGTGAAATGGCTGCTTTTTCACGGTTACCGTACACTTCTAGAGTATATTGTAAGCCCTCTCTAGTAATCAGACTGGGCTCTTTGACATGTGAGAGTGAAGCGATTTTACTTAATGGTATTTTACCTTTTGGGGTATCGATAAGTAGTGCAAGGATTGTCTCAAAGGTATCTATCTGATCTTGAGGTAGCCAAACACGTACACTATAGTCCATTGCATTTTCTTTGGCAAAGCTTGCTACTGGTGCACCACGCAGTGCAAGCTGTAGTTGACTGGTGACATCTGATCGTTTGAGTCCATAGCGTAATGCCTCTGCTTCATTGATTTTTAGATTATAGACGACTTTATCCATATCCCATGTGGTAGCAGTAGAGACAACACCTTTGGTTTGAGCAAGGGCTTTTTTTACCCTACTGCCTGCCTCTTGTAACGCACCCAAATCATCACTGCTGAGTTTTGCATCGACATTGGCACGTATACTTGCCAATGCTGTTGCACCATAGGGTGTGATATCTAGGTATTTGACATTGGGTATTTGCATGATTTTCTGGCGTAGGGCTTTAGCTATTTGCCATATATCTTTGTCTCTTTTATATCTATCGACATATGTAGCTACTATGGAAAGATGGTCGCTTCCACTGCCACTTCCTATACTCAACACCCCTGCTTCACTTCCGATACTTCCAGAAATACGCAAGAGTTTTCCCTGTGCTTTAATAATGCTATTGACTTTTTGCATAATCTCTTCTGATTTTTTGATAGGCAAGTTGGCTTGGGTGGTGATTTTGATGTTCACTCCACCTGTA
>JALSPX010000156.1 GCA_026985755.1 Sulfurovum sp.
CTTTGGCACTCTCTGAAGCAGGGGTAGATACACTTGAACTAGGTATGCCATTCTCTGACCCTGTGGCAGATGGACCTGTTATAGAAGCAGCCAATCTTAAAGCCCTACAAAATGGATTTAAACTAGAACATCTTTTTGAAGCTTCTGCTAAAATAGCACCACATATCGATACGCTCTGGATGGGGTATTTTAATCCTTTTTACCACAAAGGCATGGAGTACTTTATCCGCAAAGCCAAAGAGACAGGTGTGAATGGGTTTATTATCCCAGATTTACCTTTAGAAGAAGCAAAACCCTATAAGCCTAGTATCGAAGTTGCAGAACTAAACCTTATAGATTTTATTGCACCTACAGATTCTGAAGCGCGTATTAAAGAGATAGTTACGGATGCCCAAAAATTCATCTATCTTGTAGCGTATGCAGGCATTACCGGCGCTGGAAAAAGTGAAGATTTACAGCCTATTATTACTAACATTAAAAAATACTCAGATACTCCTGTCTATGTAGGCTTTGGTGTCGACCAAAATACAGCCAAAGAAAAGGCAGAAGGTGTTGATGGTGTCATTGTGGGTTCTGCATTTGTTAAGGTACTTTTGGATGAAAACCTAAATAATACACAAAAAATGGCAAAAATTGCTACAATTGCCAAAGAGATTAAAGAGAAAATCAATACTTAAGCGTATCTCTAATAGACAACCACTCTATTTTTACCTTTGTCTTTTGCAATATTTGTTGCTCTAAAAGCCTGTTCATAGATGCTATCAAGAGATTCGGTATTCATATAACTGTTCATCACACAAGCTCCAATACTCACTGTTACATCTACCTCTTGTGTATTTATTTTATATTTTTTATAGTCTATTTTTTGTCGTAGTTCATCCAAAACCAATTGCGTATTAATACCAGAGATATTATAAAGCAAAAGCCCTAGTTTACCATCTCCAATATATCCTACTAAATCACTTTTTCTGCATTTGTCTCTAATTGTTTGCGTTACGAATGCTAAAATTTTATTGCCTGCATCATAACCATATTTTGTATTAATAGTCTCAAGATTATCGATATCTACGATACACAGTGTCAATGGAATTTTACCTCTGATAGCCAGCTGTAATGCATAATTACCAGATTCAAAGAAAAATGCTTTATTGTATGCTCCAGTTATCTGATCTGCATAATTATCATTTATCTTTTGTGCATTCATTATTCTTTCCCTTTTTATAAGTATCTCTTTTTACAAATACATCAATAAACAATTACACTGCCATCAGCTCTCTTTTTTACAGCCTCTAATGCCAAAGTGGCTTGTTCATAAAGAGAATCTATTGTACCAGAATTGAGTCTGTTTTGCATAATTGTCCCACCAATATGCACAGCGACATGCTTCTCTTCTTGATTAATAAGAAAAATATGATTTGCTATAGCTTCACTTAAGCCCTCTAATGTTTTTTGAGCATTTACCTTAGTAATATTGTAAAAGATAATCCCTATTTTACCTTCTCCCATTGACGCTATCACATCACTTGTACGACATTTCGAGGCAATAAGCTTTGTAACAAGCTCCAATATTTTTTCAGATGTTCCCACCCCATAAAGTGTATCATAGGTATCAATATTGTCTATTTCTGCCAATGCTATAAGTGTTGGCACTTGGTTTCGCTTCGCCAATTGCACCAAAATCTTTCCCGCTTCAAAAAAGAATCCTCTTTTGTAAATTGTTGTCTCTTCGGCGTGAAGTTCAATATACTGGTCGCCTGTCATGCTTACCTTCCTTGCTTTAAGAATTACTTTGATTGACAATAGTATACTACGTTTTTATCAAGTATTTACTTAGCTCTCTCCCTAGGCACATTAAAGTTTTCAAAGTATAATATCTTTCATTAAAAATTAATACTTTAGGGATACCTATGCAACATTTCATCTGGAACATCGATCCTGTACTTTTACATCTAGGACCCCTGCAAGTACGTTGGTACGGTCTCCTTTTTGTTTCATCATTCTTTTTAGGTCTCTATATCCTTCAAAAAATTTTTAAACATGAAAATAAAAATCCTGATATTCTTGACAATCTATTAATTTATATTCTTATAGGTACGGTCATTGGTGCACGTCTCATGCACTGTATCGCCTACAATCCAGAATATTATTTGGCTCATCCACTGGAAATACTACAAATATGGAAAGGGGGTCTAGCAAGTCATGGGGGACTTCTTGGGGTACTCATAGCACTCTATTTGTTTACAAAACGCTACAATCTCTCTTATGTGTGGCTCATGTCTAGGCTAGCTATACCTGGAGCATTAGCTGCTACATTTATACGTATAGGTAATTTTTTTAATTCTGAAATTTTAGGTATTCCTACAGATAAGCCTTGGGGTGTTATATTTGAGCGTGTAGATATGGTTCCTCGTCATCCCGTACAACTCTATGAAGCTTTTGCCTACTTCATTCTCTTCGTCCTTTTAATGATACTCTATCGTATACTAAAACCAGAAACAACGACAAGACTTTTAGCAGGACTCTTTTTTGCTTATGTGTTTATTGCACGGTTTTTTCTAGAATACCTTAAAGAACATCAAGCAGAATATACATCATCTCTACCACTAAGTACAGGACAAATGCTTAGTATTCCCTTTATCATTTTGGGTGTAGTATGGACAGTATGGGCTATAAAATCATCCAAGAGATTGACAAAATAA
>JALSPX010000157.1 GCA_026985755.1 Sulfurovum sp.
GAAGACAGTGCCAAAGGTGGTTTTGGTATTGGTCTGAATATCGTGAAGCAAATTATCGATGAAGAGGGTATATCCTTAGATGTCTCATCTGTGCTTGGAAAGGGTACTACATTTACGTATACTTTTATAAATCTGAAGTAGCTTATGGTATTGCATAATTATGTATTGGTTTGGACTTGATATGGGGGGGGTATTTTAAGTTTATGTTAAAACAGTTTTGACTAAAATAGCTTTATGTTAGAAAAACTAACAATATTTTAGACAAAAGGGAAAAAGAAATGAGAAAATTATTATGGGTAATGGTATGTTTGCATGCCATTATGAGTATATCAGAGGCGGCTGGTTATGTAGAATATAAGACTGCCAAACATAGCACTTGTTCGAACAGAGAGTTTGCTGGATTTAATATTGACAGGACAAGCAACAATCTATATGCTGTAGGTGACACAGAGTTAGAGGAGGTTAATCTTACTAAGTACGTCATGATATGGTCTAGTGCAATATATAGAATAAGTTCTTCAGGGTTATGTAAAAAAATAGGAACTTTTAGACAAACCGTTCCCTATCCATTCGAGACTACGACGCTAGACTTTCTTAGCGGTAATCATATAGCAGTGGATGGTAGAAGAAGGTACATATATAAGGAGGAGGACGGTAAATTATTGCAGGCTGATTTCGGATCGAATAAACTGGCTAGGACAATTTCTGTACCATTTATAGATAAAAATTCTATATTAGAAACTGATAAATATGGAAATATATATATATTAAACCCTAGTAAATCTATCTTATACAAATACTCATTTAGAGGACGGTTACTTTTTAAAATTGGAGGCAAGGGCTCTTATAATGGTAAATTTAATAATCCTACATCACTTGCAATAGATAAAAATAATTATATTTATATATCTGATTCAGGTAACAGTAGAATACAAAAATTTAATGCTTCGGGTCACTTTGTAACTAAGTGGGGTCATGCAGCTACAGCAGATGAAGCTGAAATAGACCCCTATGCATTTCATGGTCTTGGTTCAATAGGTGTAGATGCCAATTCAAAAGTGTATGCTCAGACATCAGGTATACAAGGGGGATTAATAAAAAAATATTATAGCAACGATGACTATATAAGCAAATCTATGATTGAGGGGCCAATGTCTCATGCAAAAATAGATACCTCTGGTAATGTTTATTCACTTTACAAGAATGGTATAGTAAAACTAGATAAGTATGGAAGATTGAAGGATGCATGGGGTGGAGTAAAGGGTTCTGGTGCTCTTGGTTACACCCCGGGAAACCATTTTGCACTAACAGATATGGTTTTTGATAGTCAAAATAATATGTATACATTTGACTCAAAAAAGTATTTGATTCAAAAATTTTCAAAGTCTGGGAGATATTTGAAAAGTTGGGGAGGCTTTGGCGGGAACTCTAATGATAAACCTATTCAAAATGGAAAGATTACTTCACCATACAATTCAAAAATGGCGATAAATAATTATGATGAAATCTATATAACATCTTCATTGCATAGGGTATATAGATTTAATAAAGATGGTAGATTGTTGCAAACACTTTCTTACAATTACAATAATGATCATCATACTCGAATACACTCTATTGATACAGATAAATATAATAATGTATATGTTTTATATGTGACGCGAGATGACAACCACAACTTCCATAGTTATGTGGCTGTCTATAGTAGATATTTTAAACGAATAAGAACATTTGAAGTTGGAAAAAACAAGGCTGATGACGATTACTACTATGACATAAGTATTGATAAAAAAAGAAATGTATTGTATGCTCAAATAAATAATTCCGTGGAAAAATATACACTTTCTGGTAGATTATTGACAGGGTGGACATTACAGTCCGGAAGTAGATGGGGAGCTCTTCATCAAACAGTATTTAATAATGGTAGTTTAGGATATGTTACACGTCATGATTTACATGGTTCCCCCGGTCATAGAGTATTTACAAATAAAATATTGTATTATTCAAATACTGGGATTTTATTAAAAGTTGTAAATTCACCTTATATTTGTACTGTAATTAAAGAAGATCACTTTGGATCTAGATACCTAGGTCATGCTGTAAGTCATTATACTGTAAATTATAGTTCTTCTAATCCAAATGCGTTTGATAAAATAATTCGTTATACAGGTATCTACAAAAAATCAGTCAACCCAGATATAGACCATGATGGTGTTCCCAATGAAAGAGATGCCTTCCCTTTTAACAAAAGAGAGTGGCTAGACACAGACCATGATGGTATAGGAAACAACGCAGACAAAGATGATGATAATGATGGTCTGCTAGATACTGTAGAAAGAGCCCATAAACTCAATCCACTCAATCCACGTGATGCCAAAGCAGACTTTGATCATGACGGATTTACCAACGCACAAGAAATCAACGCAGGCACCAATATCAGATCTGCCAAAAGTCGCCCTACCTGGGTACCTATCATCATAGGCGATATAGTAACCTTCACACTCCCCAAACGATAAACACGCAAACTCTCGACTTGTAACGAAGCTCTAGCTTCGTTATGTTCTATCGGAATTTGAATGACTTAACAAAACAAATACTGATATGTATTTTACAGCTGAATGAGATGATATCTTCAAAATTTATAGTGTGTTACTTAGCACACTTTTCAATAAATAATAAAAATTTATAATCTAATATTTATATTTTTACACTTTCTTTACATTTCCTTGTTATCATACTTCTTGAAACCATATATAAAGGAGTATGAATGCACACACACATGAAATATCTTGCTGTAGCAACACTGTTTTTGTCTGCATCTTCGGCACTCTGTGCTGCAGATTTGACAAAGGCATATGATATGCCAGATGCATCTAAGATGATAGAAAATGATTTATTCCCTGCGGCAAAAGAATATACCATGCCAAAGAGTTGTAATCTTGACGATGCGAAAGCGATAGCTAGAGGAGAATATATTTTCCATAATCTTAATGGGAAAAAAGCAAAAAAACCAGCCCCTGAAGGTCTTGTGAAATTTATAGAAACCAAGGACAAAGATGGAAAGGTCAAGAAAAAAGCTAAACAATACGGAAACTGTGTTGCGTGCCATAATATAGAAGGTGCCAAAGGTGCTGGAAATATAGGACCCAGTCTAGAAGGATACAAAGCAAACTTTATTGATACCAAAGCACGAGATGCGCAATTTGTGTATCAAAAAATAGCTGACCCTAGAGTAGATAATCCAAAAACACATATGACAGTAAATCTCACAACGGGACTCTTTAATGAGCAAGAGATTTGTGATCTTACAGCATATGTTGTATCAGATAAAAAGAAAAAATAATTTTAAAGGAAGAGAGAATGGAAAGAAGAAAATTTATACAAGGTATGTTTGCAGCTTCAGCAGTGGCAGCGACAATAGTACCTTCTGCGTTAGTGGCAAAAGAAGAGACAAAGGCAAAAGTACCAAAAGGTAAAAATGCATTAAGTTATGAAGAAGCTGTAAAAGCAATTACAGGTGGTAAAGCTGTAGCTGATAGCCAAAAGGTTTCATTGACTGTACCTGAAATAGCAGAAAATGGTGCAGTAGTCCCAGTGAAAGTAAAAGTGGAATCGGCAATGACAGAAGCAGAACATGTAAAAGCCATTCATGTATTGAGTACTAAAAATGGTAATGCCAGATGTGCAGATGTGATGCTTACGCCTATGAATGGCAAAGGCTATTTTGCAACAAGAATTAAATTGGGTGGTACACAAGATGTGGTAGCCTTGGTAGAGATGAGTGACGGTTCATTTTTAAGAGCTGCCAAACCAGTAAAAGTCACTATTGGTGGATGTGGTTAATTCCATCCTTTAATGAAGATAGACCAGCGTTATTAAAAAAATATAGATAAAAATTAAAGGATAAAAGATGGCAGAAGCTAGAAAATCAATGATAAAAATCAAACCTAAAAAGTTTAAAGTAGGTGATATAGTAAAAGTGGACTTTATTGTGATCCATCCGATGGATACAGGTCTTAAAAAAGACAAAAAAACAGGTGAAGTAAAACCTGAACATTATATAGATAATGTAACTTTTTCTTTAGATGGAAAGCCATTTACGACAATGAAAATATGGGAGACAGTCTCTACAAACCCTTATTTTTCAGTCAACCTAAAAGTAGCAGGAAAAGGAAAAATTACTGTTGACTATACTGACAATACAGGTGAAAAGAATTCTAAGAGTAAAAAACTTAAACCAAAAGGATAAGTCATGAAAAAAACATTACTATCATTGGCTTTTTTGAGTACCATGGCGATGCTTCAGCTCAATGCTGGAGAACAATTTGCTATGAGTGATGCAGATAGAGCGATGTACAAAGAGATGTTAGAAAACAACCCCGCTGATATTTATGTAGAAGAGGGTGGGGAGTTGTTTGAAAAACTTGGAGATGAAGAAGCACTTGCAAAATTTTTAGGTGTAGCAGAAAAAGAGTTACCTAAATATATTGCAGGATTTCCAAGATATGTTAAGAAACTTGGAAATGTTGTAGGGTTAGACCAGGTGCTGCAAGCAATGCAAGTAGAACAAGGAAAAGAAAAAACCAAACTAAAGTCTGGAAAAATGTTTTCTATGCTTGCGTATGTCAAATCTCTTGCAAATGATGAAGTGCTCAATATAGATGTGAATGCAGATGAACATATCAAAGCAGCGTACGCTTTGGGTGAAAAGACATTTATGACAGCACGTGGAGGTAGAGGGCTTTCATGTAACTCTTGTCACAGTGCTGATATTGTAGGGCAAGTACTTCGTACACAACCTCTTCCCGATTTGGGTGAAGTAGCAGTTGCTGGTACATGGCCTGCATATCGTATGACAAAATCAAGCTTGCGTTCTCCACAAAGACGATTTCAAGGATGTATGAAAAATGCACTTTTAAAAGTCATTCCTATTGGCTCTAAAGAGATGGTTGCCTTGGAAGTCTATATTTCAAAACTAGCAGCAGATAAGAAGAAAAAAATGGCCATTCCTGGTTTAAAAAGATAAGAGGTATACAATGGAAATAGATAGACGAGACTTCCTCCAGATAGCATCAGCATTAGGCTTGACTGGCTTAGCTGGAGGGACAAATCTTTTTGCCAATGAAAAAGCAAAAGAAAAAATAAAACAACTGAGTTTTTCGGATATAGTAGATTTTAAGGCAAAAGGTAAAGCAACCATTTTACACTTTTGTGATTTGCATGCGCATATTAAGCCATTATATTGGAGAGAACCTTCTACATTGATTTCTGCAAAAAACTTGGTAGGTACACCAGGATTTATTTGTGGAGAGAGCTTCCAAAAATATTATGGTATCCAGCCAGGCACATTGGATGCTTACTTTGATACCTACAATGATTTTTCAGAATTGGCTAAAAAGTTTGGGAAAATGGGCGGTATTGCTCATATGAAGCCGATTATTGATTATGTCAAAAAAGAAAGAGGGGCAGAAAATGTCATTCTTCTGGATTCTGGCGATACATGGCAAGGGACAGCAGTAGCACTCAAAACAGAGGGCGAAGCCATAGTAGATGCACAAAATTATTTGGGTGTAGATGTGATGGTGGGTCACTGGGAATTTACGTATGGAAAAGAGCGTGTTCATGAACTCATAGGTAAACTAAAAGGCGAGTTTATTTCTCAAAATGTCATTGACAATGATCCTTTTTCAGAAGCGTTTGAAGAGCTTATATTCCCTCCATATTCTATCAAAGAAATTGGTGGTGCAAAAATAGGAATTATCGGACAATCCTTTCCGTTTACTTCTACGGCAAATCCAAAGAAGTTTACAGAGGGGTGGAGTTTTGCTTTACGTCATGAGTCTTTGCAAGAGTATGTCAATATGCTTCGTAAAGAGAAGAAAGTTGATTGTGTTGTTGTCTTGAGCCATGATGGTTTCTCCGTCGATCAAGAGTTAGCCAAAAAGGTGAAAGGTGTGGACTTTATTTTAAGTGGACATACCCATGACCCAAGTCCTGAGCCTATAGTCGTGAATGATACAGTCATCATTATCTCAGGAAGTCATGGTAAATATATCTCTAGACTTGATTTAGAGATTAAAGATAAAAAAGTAGTAGATTACAGCTTTAAACTGATGCCTGTGGCTTCTAACCTGATACCAGCAGATAAAGCAGGCGATGATTTAATCGCTAAATGGTATAAGCCTTATGACAAAGAATTAGGAGAGGTATTGGGTACCACCAAAGGACTTCTTTATAAAAGAGATACCTTTTACTCAACATTTGATTCACTCATTGGTATGGCGATTCAAGAGGAGATGAAGTGTGATATTAACTTTAATCCAGGGTATAGATGGGGTACTACGGTACTTCCAGGTGATCCTATCACCAAAGACAATGTCTATGAAATGACAGCGATTACCTATCCTGAAGTCTATACGTTTGATTTAAAAGGTTCAGTGATAGCGAAACTTGTAGAAGATATCGCCGATAATGTCTTTAATGCAAATCCACTCTTGCAACAAGGTGGAGATATGAGTAGGATGACAGGGGCCAGCTATAGTATCAAGATTTCTGCACCGTCAGGAAAAAGAGTGTCAGACTTTATGATTGGTGGGAAACCACTGGATCCCAAAAAGACATACCGTGTTTCATCATGGGGTGGAAATTTACAAAATGTAGGTGAAAACCTAGATGAAAAAGCGATACGCCCTGTTTATGAAGTCGTGAGTGATTATATTCGTAAGAAGAAAGTCATTGACATTCCAATGGAGTCAAATGTAAAAATATTAGATATGGATTGTGGTTGTCCTGCAAAAGGTGCAACTTGTTCATAGGTTAAGCCGTGCCTCATCTTATAGTGCGAATGCATTGTGTAGTATTCTTCCTTTATCTAAAGGTGGGGCACACTAGGTTTGTGATTTTATCATCACATTAATTTGTTTTTACTTTTAGAAATATAGGGTTTTATTATATTTCTAAGGGTGAAAATACTTAGATTAAAACAAGGAGAAGAGATGAAAAGAGGAACAATTCAATTAGGATTAGCTACAGCAGCAATCCTTATGGGAACGGTAGCAAATGCCGGTGGAGATATTGCACCTGTGGAATCAACTTTGGAAGTGCAAAAACCGGAAAGCACACCTTCTATGAAACCAAAACGTCAGATGAAAGGGAATATGACTCTGAAATATAATGTATTACCTGGTAATGTAGATAATATGAGCGACATGTTCTCACAAGGTATATTTTATGGAAGGTTACGGTCTAATACATTTTATTGGGATTGGCAAGATGAAAATGAAGCCAAGAAACGTAAAACAAATAAGGCTTGGGGTTTAGGTGGAAGCTTAATTTATAAATCTGCGATTTTAAATGGTATGAGTTTTACCTTAGGTTATTATGGTTCAATGAACCCAGATTTCTTTAGAATGGATGCAGGGGATGAAAAATTTGTTAAAGCAGGCAAAGATACATTTAGCAGATATAAAGTAAAGACAGGTGGGGGGTATGGTATTCATACCTTAGCACAAGGTTTTTTAGAATATCAAAATGAGATGATTGATTTACGTGTAGGACGTCAGCTTTTTGAATCTGTATTTACTAAATCAAATGATACAAAAATGATTCCAAATAGTTTCGATGGTGCGACGTTAGCATTAAAAGTAGCACCTAAGACAAAAGTGAGATTAGCATATTTTACTGCACAAAAGTTAAGAGATCATGAAAATTCACATGATGTAGTGACTTTTAAGAATGCTGCAGGAGAGAGTTGGGCAAATAATGATGATTCGGCTATACACAAAGGACTAAACTATAATGCTTTTGTAGCAGCAGGGGAGGATACTGATCATAAGCTGTATTTAGCAGATTTCCGAACAAAATATGTTCAGAATTTAGATTTTACTTTGAGTTATCTACAAGTACCTGGCGTCGTAAAAGATTTTGTGGCAGAGGCACATTATAAAATTCCTTTAGGGGATAGTGGCTGGGCAGTACGTCCAGGGGTACGATACTTTTTACAAAAAGATGATGGTGGTGGTGCTGTAGCGGGTGATACTAACCTGAAAGGTAAAGCACTTGAAGGATATGCTTCTGGTGTAAACGGATCAATGGATACAAGTTTGATTAATGCTCGTCTTGATTTGAAAATGCCAAATAAAAAAGGTTTCTTTAGGTTTGGTTATTCAAAAATAGAAGACAAAGCAGACATTTTTGCACCATGGAGAGGATTTCCTACAGGTGGCTTTACAAGAGCAATGGCACAATACAACTGGTATGCGAACACCACAACATATATGGCAAGAGCAGTTTACAAATTTACACCAAAGTTTAAAGCAAGTGTGAGATATGCTATTCAAGATTTTGATGATAACAAACCAGGGGTACAGGCAGATAGTAATATCGTTCATTTAGATACATGGTATAACTTTAGCAAAAATTTCCAAATGAAAACACGTATTGGTATTGTCAATGCTGATGTAGGAAATACAGGTAAACAAGATGTCTCTTATAATGAATATCGTTTAGAGTTCAATTATCTTTTTTAGGATAATAAAATGTTGAAAAAGTTTCTTTTTTGTAGTGTGATAGTAGTTTCCTTGAATGCCTTTGATTATGACCTACAAGCCAAAAAAGTAGCAGAAGGCACCTACTGCTTTTTTGGAAAACTTGAAAATATTAACAAGCAAAATGCAGGAAACATAGTAAACACATGTTTTGTTCAAACAAAAGCAGGATTCGTTGTCATTGACAGCGGTCCTACCTTTGCGTATGCAAAACAGGCATATGCACAGATGCAAAAAATTGCTAAACTTCCTGTTAAGTATGTGATTGTTACCCATGACCATGATGACCATTGGCAAGGGAATAGTTTTTATAAAAGCAAAGGTGCTTTGTTGATAGGTCCACGGAGTTATGAACAAAATGTAGTTGCTGGTATGCAGACACGTATGGAACGTATTTTAGGTAAGTCGCTTTATGGACAGACTAAAATCGTGAAGCTAGATAGAGTCGTCGATGAAAACCTAAGTATAAAAATAGGACAACAGGTCTTTGAGATAAAGCAGCTTGAAAAGGTGGCACACACGCATGGTGATTTAATTGTGTATCTGCCTAAAAAAGAGATGTTATTTGCTGGAGATTTGGTCTTTAATGATAGAGTTACTTCACTAAGAGATGGCTCTCTTCTGGGTTCATTATCTGCACTAAAAAAGATAGATAGCTACCATGCCAAAGTGATTGTAGGAGGGCATGGGTATCGTACTGATATGAATGCAACAAAATCACTGGAAGTATATTTGGATACAATAAAGCAAGAGGTACTTCGAGCACAAGATAAAGATATAGGCATGGAAAAGATTACACAAGTAGTAACAATGCCAAGCTACAAAAAAATGAAACTTTATAATGTGTTGCATGCACGTACTGTATTAGATGCTTATGAGGAGTTAGAGATGCTGGAGGATGAAGAATGAAGAGGATAATGACAGTTTTATTGGTATCTACATTACTCTATGCACAAAATGGTAAAACGCTATTTGAAAAATATTGCATCTCTTGTCATACACCTTTTATCCCTATGTCTAAACTCAAAGAAAATTTTTTAGAATATAACAATACGCTACTCAAACTTAAAGCACCAACACTCAATCAACTCTCTTATAGACTCAAGCAACGTATCGGTAACCCTAGGGGTGATGAAGATATGCATCGTATGGAAGTTACGGCATTTATGAGTGATTATGTACGTAACCCCAATAAAGATAAAAGTGTATGTTTAGAAGAGATCATCAAGCATTTTAAAACAATGCCCAGCTTGAAAGGTAAAGTGAAAGAGGAAGAACTCGAAGAGATTGGTACATACCTCTATGATTTTGATAAAAAAGTACTTCAAGAAAAAAGTGTGCAGTATGAAAACTTTGATACAGCACTTCAAAAGGCAAAACTGAACCATAAAATAGTGATGATAAAAGCGATGAGTGAGCGTTGTCATTTTTGTCTTAAAATGGATAGCGAGGTGCTGATTGACAAAGAGGTAATCAAGGCAATCGAAAAAGATTTCATCCCTGTTTCCATCGATGTTTCAGTCCATATATTACCCTTAGGACTAAAAGCACAACTCACCCCTAGTTTTATTTTTGTGGATGAAAATGCTAAGATAATAATGAATGTACCAGGTGCATGGAATAAACAAGATTTTATTTCGTTGCTGAAAGAAGCCAAAAATAAATCAAAGGATAAAAGATGATAAAAGTTTTACTTGTGTGTGTAATGCTGTTTTCTTTACAGAGTTATGCAGAAACAGAATTTGCAAGCCCCAAACCTGCTATTGACCATCAAAGAAAAATAATCTTTTCAATAGATAGTGCCCAGCCAAAAGCAATTAACCATGTACTTAGTACTATTAATAATGTGATTAAGTTTTACAGACCAGAAAATACAGAAGTGGCAGTTGTCGCGTATAGCCAAGGTATTAAAGCATTGTTAAAAAAGGACAATAAAGAGATACGCACAAGAGTAGAAGCACTTATGACCTATGATATAGAATTTATTGCGTGTGAAAACTCTATGCGTACCCTTAAAATATCTAAAAAAGAGTTATTGAATGATATTTCTTTTGCTACTGCAGGTATTGTCGAAATTATTGAGCGACAGTTACAAGGTTTTACCTATATTAAATTATAATTGAACCCTCTGATTAACCTAAACATTCACAATGGGTTTTGCAAATGTAAGGTTGTGCAAAAGATTTATAAGTCCTAGCCATAGCTAAGACGCCTTAAATATTTTGTGCAAGATTGCGTTTGCAAAGCCCACCCTTTGGGCATCACTAGCTTTCGCCTATGCGTTGTTACTCTTTCTCA
>JALSPX010000158.1 GCA_026985755.1 Sulfurovum sp.
TGTTGTACAGCTTTTATCTCTTGAAATCTCTATACGTCTTGGAAATGATGTCGATATGCCGAGAAACCTTGCAAAAAGTGTTACGGTAGAGTAAAACAAATAAGTGTGATAAATATATCACACTTCTATTACATTTGTGTTATAAATTCATATAAAATTAATTTTCACTACGTTATGATAAGAAATTCTATTTTATAAGTGAAAATTATGACCACAAAAATCAAAACTTCATTTTATCGTTGCCTTAATGCTTCTTGGTCTTGGTATTGCGACAATTCTAAACGTTGCACTCAACTTTCGAGAGTATAGTATAAAAAGTGCTGTAGAAAAAGCCACTATGACAGCAGCAATTGTCAAAGATGGGCTTACTGCGCATATTGTCAATGACATTATGGACAAACGACAATATTTTCTTAATCAAATTGCTTCAAATAATAATAAAATAAAAGCCTTATGGATTGTCCGTTCTAAACATGTGATCAAACAATTTGGCAAAGGCTTTAAGAATGAAACAATTCGTGATGCACTTGATAAAGAGGTCTTAAAAAGTGGTAATATCGCAAAAAAAATTCATGAATCAGCCGATGGCATTACTTTGCGTGTCTCTATTCCATACAAAGCAACAGATGCAAATCCTAACTGTCTTAAATGCTATAATGTCCAAATAGGAGATACTCTCGGAATCATTAGTATGCAATTTGATATTACAAATATGCGTAATGCAGGTATGCTAACCATTATTAAAATTCTCGGAATTAATCTTGTTTTTATTGTATTTGTTCTTCTTTTACTTAATCATTATATTACTCCATATATGCAACTTTTTGGTAGTATGCAAGAAGGAATAAAAAAAGCATATAGTGGCGATTTTACTTATAAATTTACAACTGAGGTCAAAGGAGCTGAGAAGAATATTGTCACTCAACTTAATACACTTTTTGCAAAAATGCAAGATACTTTTGGGGAAATTAAATATAACCTTGCAACTTTTATTCCGCAAGGCTGTGTTTCCTCTGCAGATCCACTCTATGAAGCAAAAACCATTATTAAAGAGTTATCCGATATATATAAATTTAAAAAGACAATAGAGTTAGACACAACAAAAGAGGTTGTTTACTCAAGATTTACAGATATTCTTGCTCATAAGTATGGACTCAATAACATTATTCTTTATGAGGTAGATGCACAAAAGAATAAACGCCATCTCATTTTTAAATCTAATGATGCTCTTCCCTGCAATGTAAAAGTAAATAACAATGCCATTTTATGTCGTGCCTATAGAACAAAATCAGACGTTATCTCAAGTGAATTCATCAACTTATGTAAGGAATGTGTAGAAGATTTTCAAGACTATATATGCATTCCTTTTGATATCAATGATGAATATTCTCTTGTACTCTATCTTATAGCTGATGATGCTACACATCTGAATACGATGCATAATCATATTCCAAGCATCAAAAATTATCTTGAAGCGGCCAAACCAGTAATAGAGAGCAAGCTTCTTATGGCTAAACTACGAGATACTGCTCTCAAAGATGGAATGACAAAACTGTATAATAGAAGATTTTTAGAAGAGTTTATTGATACTGTTATGGCGCAGGTGAAAAGAGACAATGAAACGTATCATATTTTTATGATTGATATTGATTTCTTCAAATCAGTAAACGACACTTATGGACATGATGTTGGAGATACTATTATAACTGCTATCGGAGAGTTACTTCTTAAAAATACAAGAGAATCTGATCTTGCCATTCGTTATGGAGGAGAAGAGTTTGTCCTACTGTTACATAATGCAACGGATGAGGGAGCTCTAAAAGTTGCACAAACAATTAAGCAACAATTCTCAGAGATTGGCTTTAATGTTGGAGAAAAAGAAGCACTTCATAAAACAATGAGCATAGGAATTTCTAAATTTCCAAAGGATGCTCCAAGTATTTGGAAATGCATTAAATATGCTGACAATGCCATGTATGTTGCAAAAACAACGGGAAGAGATAAGATAGTTTTTTATGAACCAACAATGGATGAAGATGAAAATTTAAGATAAATTCAAGGCTAAAAAGCCTGAATTTATTTCATGGAAAAGAATGAGGTTAGAGCCTAATGGCAACCACACCCTCCCCCACTTTGTTGTGGTGCTGAAGATGCACCACCAGTAGAACATGCTGATACACCAGGAGGTGTAGTAGGTTGGACTGCTTGGTTGTCAACTCCACCATTTGCATTAATCTCTTCAATAGTTGCCCAAATAGATTCCGCTGCTTTCATATAGCGTTTTGCAGATTCTGAAGTTGGTGCAACAAATGTAATTGGTTTTCCTTCATCGCCACCAGTTCTAATTGCAGGCTCAATTGGGATTTCAGCAATTACTTTTGTATCAAACTCTTTGGCCATTGGCTCAGAAGTTCCTTTTCCAAAGATGTCATACTCAACGCCAGTATCAGGTGCAATAAATCCACTCATATTTTCAATAATACCCGCAATAGGAATATTTAACTTTTTAAACATATCAAGAGAACGACGTGAATCATCTAATGAAACACCTTGTGGTGTTGTAACAGTAAGACCTGCCGTAACTGGAACAGATTGCGCAAGTGTTAATTGTGCATCACCAGTTCCCGGTGGCATATCGATAACTAAAACATCTAATTCTGACCACAAAATGTCACGCAAGAATTGCTCA
>JALSPX010000159.1 GCA_026985755.1 Sulfurovum sp.
CCCCTTTTTTGTAAAGCTTCATGGCAATGCCTTTTTCCCCATAGTCATCATACGATTCATGGACAATCCTAAAAGATTTTCCCTCTATGTTAATCTCTTCTTGGGTATAAAATGCGTAACTGATATTTATTAGTATTAATAGTATTATGGGTACTTTCATCTGCTTCCTTTTGATGGTCTAAATATCAATATATCTAAATCATTAATGATTTTATAGTGCTTGTCATTTGCCGTACATAACGTCAATCCATAGTTAGAACATGTTGCACCTATAAGTGCATCGGCTAACTGCATGGAGTGGCTTAAAAAATACTCTTCTACATAAAAAAGTGCCAATGCCGATATCTCTTCATTGATATATATCGTTTTTACCTGCCATTGTTTAAAGGTACGCTTGAGTTGGCGTAACTCATTTTTGTCTCTCATGCCCTGTACCAATTCCATATATGTCACCGCAGAAATAGCAAAGGTATTCAGGCTATGTATGAAGTCATAGGCATTTTTATTTCCGCGTAGATACCATATAATGACATCGGTATCTAAAAGCACATCATAGGTCAAAATTTCGCCCTGCCCTCATACCACGTACCATCTCATCGACTGATTCATCTCTGTCACGCCACATACCAAACAAGGCATCATCTTTGGGTGCATTGATGGGTGCATCGCAGGAGATGAGTTTTGCTTTTGCTTTACCTCGATAGGTGATGAGCACATCCTCACCTTTTTCTAACACATCAAAAAGCATAGAGACATTAAAACGCAAATCTTTTGCTGTAACCGTCATAGCGTATCCTTTAAGTTTATAGTTAGAGTATAAACTATAAACTATTAAATGATTCTTAACGGATGGTTGACAACAGTACCAACTTACGGTACAATAAGTCAAAAAGGAGATGCTATGCTCTCTGTCAATCAATTTCGTGCAAACTTAAAGCAGTATGTAGACCAGACTATAGACAACCACGAACCGCTCGAAGTGAGTCGTAAAAATGGTGAGGCTTTTGTGGTGATGTCACTCGAAGATTATAAGCGTGAACAAGAGACACTCTATATACTAAGCAATACTTCTCTCATGTCACAAATAGAGAGCTCTCTGAAAACATTTAAGCAAGGTAATGGTTATAGACCCACATCTGAAGAGTTGGGTTTTTAAAACGTGCGGGCTATTGTCTTTGAGGGTGATACATGGAGTGTGTATGAGAAATTACGTACCAAAGATAAAATCATGCACAAAAACCTCGTAAAAATACTCAAACAACTCCAACGTGACGACCCCACACAAGGCTACGGACACCCAGAATGCCTAAAACACGGACTCTCAGGCTTATGGTCAAGAAAACTCACCCAAAAAGACAGACTCATCTACAATTTTACTGAGTCTGCTATACATATTTTTGCTATTGGTGGGCATTATGGGGATAAATAGCTGACTCTTAAACTACTTAGAAAGATTCTGTGGCTTATTGCTTAGAGGTTCTGATAGAATAATTTTTTGTTCATACATTTTTTCACAATATAATGATAATACTCATCCATGTAACTATTAACGTATTTTCCTTGTATGCTTGAACCTGAATCTTTATATATAAGACTTAAAATATCTTGTCCGATTTTTGTAAAAGATACAATACCTATGTTAATTTCTTTTTTTATCATTTTTTCCAAATTTAATTCAAGAATTCTTCCAAAGTACTCAATAGTAAACGTATCTTCTACGTTATATCGCCAAGAATATCCCATTGATTCCATATTAATTAATCCTATATCATCTAGATGTTGTAGGTTTATAAAAGTTAAATTTATATTATTAAAAACCTTATCGTTATAATCAATAACTAAAGGTTGCAAAGCAGGAAATTTCCATGAAGTTTTACAAAGGCTATCAAATAAAATTGCATCTTTTCTATCCATTGTCCCCATAAACTCAATTGTTCTTTTGGAAAATGTTCCAGGATTATTAGCTTCGCCTGCTAAGATTTTTGCCCATAATATCTGCATATCCTCATCTGATATTAACTTACATTTGTCAAAAAAATTACTAATCCAATCATCTTCTATTTTCTCTGGAGTTGCATCATCACGTATCGAATCAAAAGATTTTTCAGTAATTTTTTCAATATTTTCTTGTTTCTTAATCTCTTCTGATACAAGTCTCGTTAATGCTCGTTTTTGTATATCTTCAATTTCTAAATCTGATAATGCCTTTGTTTTAGAAGCTTCTGCTTCTGCCAAAGCCTTATTTTTTATTCTTCTAGGTTCATACATCACACCTATAGCACTAGATATTTTTTCAATTAATACAGTAGCTGGTTTAGTTAGTTTTCCTACATCCACAAGTGAAGACATACATTATTCCTTAGTTAACAATATAAGAATAATTATATCTAAATTTCTAAATCTTCTCAGTTTGCTGTAGATTTGATTGGATTGCGTGAGTGAAGTGAGGGAGTGTACTAATAGTACATGACCGAACGCAACGAAGCAATTCGGTCAAATATGCAGTGAAATGAGAGGATTTAGTGGCAGCCGCAGCCTGTGCCACAGCTCTCACCCTCTGCTTTTGGTGCTGGTTTCGCAGCAGGTGCTGCGCCAGTACTACATGCAGATACACCTGGAGGTGTGGTAGGTTGTACTGCAGCGTTGTCTGCGCCACCTTCTGCATTGACTTTATCGATA
>JALSPX010000160.1 GCA_026985755.1 Sulfurovum sp.
TAGAGAGAATCTTGGTTGACATAAAAGCCAAAGATATCCGCATCAAGTTTCCCTGCCATGAGGTCTTTGACAAAGCCATGCTCAGTGATGGCTTGGAAGATATGTTCTGTTTTTGCTCTTGTGTTTTCGTACCAGTTTTGCATAATGTATCCTTTTATCAAATAATTGAACCCTCTGATTAACCTAGACGTTCACAACATCACTAGCTTTCGTCTAGGCTAGGCACTCTTTTGCACCCCAAGGGCATTTCCTGCGGGCAAACCCTAGCCGTAGCTAAGGTGAGAAAGAATAACAACGCATAGGCGAAAGCTAGTGATGCCCAAAGGGGTGGGCTTTGCAAAGGTAATCTTGCACAAAATATTTAAGGCGTCTTAGCTATGGCTAGGACTTATAAATCTTTTGCACAACCTTACATTTGCAAAAACCATTGTGAATGCCTAGGTTAATCAGAGGGTTCAATCATATCAAATATTAATAAAAATCGGATAATATGACTCTTATTCATATAAAAAGGTTTATAAAATGATTATCTATATACATGGTTTTGGTACATCAGGGCAGAGTGGTAAAGGTACACTTTTTAGAGCATATTTTAAAAGTAGGGGCATTGATTTTATCGCCCCTTCACTCTCCTATGTACCAGAACTGGCTATCACCACACTAGAGGAGCTTATAGAGTCTTATGATGGCAAGGTGGGACTGATCGGTTCTTCATTAGGAGGCTATTATTCAATGTATCTTAGTGAGAAATATGGCTCAAAAGCAGTACTGATTAATACAGTGATAGATTCTGATATTTTGACCTGTGTTTTGGGTGATACTAAAAATTATTATGATAACAGTACATTCTCATGGAGAGAATCACACCTAGAGATGCTCAAGCAATACCATACCAATGCTGACAAGATTAGCAGTGAAAACTATCTACTTATGTTGCAAAAAGCAGACCATATACTGGATTATACCAAGGCTCTAGAACATCTTCCCTCAGTCGAAACCATACTAGAAGAGGGTGGCTCTCATGCTTTTGATGATATAGAGAGGCATTTGGGTACAATAGAGAAACATTTAACCCAAAATTAGGAATATCAGGGGAGAAGATATTGGCAGATGTGCCGAGGAGAATATAGTTTTATTGAATTGAACCCAAATTCACACACTGGAACAAGGAATACATCATGCTCAATGCATTCACGTACAAACTTTACTCTTCCACAGATCCAGCTGTTCAACGAGTAATCATTTTCAAAAATGTAACAAATAGGAGTCTTTTACTCCTATTTAAAAACATTTCTTCTAACTTTTCCTTTTCTTCTTCTTTTCTCTGCCACTTTACGTTACAATAATCTCAATAAAGATTTTATCTAAGGAAATAACAATGAGTGAAATATATTACCCAAACCCTGAGTTCGCAAAAGATGCAGCCATCCCAAGTATGGATGCCTACTGGGAGTTACAAAACAAAGCCATAGCAGATTACGATGGCTTTTGGAAAGACTTTGCCGATGAGAAGATAGAGTGGTTAGCACCTTATGATGCCGTACTAGACGAGTCTGATGCACCCTTTTATAAGTGGTTTACCAATGGAAAACTCAATGTCTCTAACCAGTGTATAGACAGACACCTAGAGACCAAAGCAGATCAAAATGCGATTATCTTTGAGGGAGACAAAGGAGATGTCGAGCACATCACCTATGCACAGCTCTCTACACGTGTCAACAAAATGGCAAACCTCCTCAAAAATGAATTTGGTGTGAAAAAAGGTGACAGAGTCGTACTCTATATGCCGATGATACCTGAAGCAGCCTATGCGATGCTCGCTTGTACACGTTTGGGTGCGATTCACTCTATTGTCTTTGGTGGCTTCTCAGCTGAGGCACTCAAAGACCGAATAGAAGATGCAGAGGCGAAAGTGGTCATCACCGCAGATGGAGCATTCCGTAAGGGTAAACCTTATATGCTTAAAAACGTGGTAGATGATGCACTCTCTCAGGGTGGTAAATCTATAGAAGCCGTGCTTGTTGTAAAAAGAAACAACGAAGAGATTACCTGGGTAGAGGGGCGTGACCACTCTTATAATGAGATGATAGACGCACAGTCTGATGTCTGTCCTTTTGAGCCTATGGACTCGGAAGACCCACTCTTTTTACTCTATACCTCTGGGAGTACGGGTAAACCAAAAGGGGTACAACACTCTACAGCTGGGTACATCCTTTGGGCACAGATGACGATGGAGTGGGTATTTGACCTGCGTAAAGATGATGTGTTCTGGTGTACGGCTGATATCGGGTGGATTACAGGGCATACCTATATCATCTATGGACCACTCGCAGCAGGGACAACGACTGTGATGTTCGAGGGAGTGCCTACCTATCCTGATGCAGGCCGAGCATGGAAGATGGTACAAGACCATAACATCACACAGTTTTACACAGCACCTACAGCGATTAGACTGCTTCACAAAACAGGTGAAGATGAACCTAAAAAGTATGACCTCTCAAAACTTAGAGTATTAGGAACTGTTGGTGAGCCTATAGACCCTCCTGCATGGAAATGGTACTATGAGGTAGTAGGAAATAGTAAATGTGCCATTGTCGATACCTATTGGCAAACAGAGACAGGGGGACACATGATAAGCCCACTCCCAGGGGCTACA
>JALSPX010000161.1 GCA_026985755.1 Sulfurovum sp.
ATTCTACCTCTTGTATAGCCTCTAAATATTCCCTATCGGCCTTTATTTTCTCTTGACGTTTCTCTTTTTCGATGTCTATATCAACGATATGCTCTTTAGCAATACTAGGTACAATCTTACCTACACCCTTTTTGTGTACTCTCTTATGTATACTTTTTTTGACTTTGATATCATGCTTTGGCATATAGGCTTTATGAGGTACAATCTTTGAAGTTGCAGATACCATCTTTTTAAGCAAAGGTGCATTATCAACTGATACAGTTTTAGGTGGAACAGCCGTAGGGATACTACTGCTTTCTCTACTATAAAAGACCTCTACTTCCTCTCCACCTACATCTGGTATACGTACTTTGATAGCACTATTATTTATAAATGTCACCATGAGTTTTTGATTGTTTCCTTCAAGTACATACCCTGCCCCTTTGGTGCGATAGATATACTTACCAGTACTCGAGTTGCCTTTGTGAATTTCTGTCATAATACAGCTGTTTTGAGCAGAGCATTCTAATGACCTCATCATATGTAACACAAAACGTTGTGTAAATTCCAATGCTTCGTTTTTTAGAGGAGTTGCTTTCAATGAAGCTTTTGTCTTTGATGTATCAATCGCCCATGTTCCCACAAGCGAATTTGCAAATAAGTATGTCTCACTAAGTAGTAGCCAAAATAGTATTTTTTTCATATCAATCTCCCGACAAGCCCACATCTGTATGCTTTTAAATCCATGTATTGGAAGTATAGTAAAAAAATGTCAAAATTGATTCTTTTTTATTTTGGTTTATTTTTGTAAAATAGTGTATACTCATATCATAGTATCAAAGGTTATCGATGAATATTACAACGACGCAACTTTGGGAGATGTTTAAGCATGTGCGTACATGGCTAACCAATCTAGAACGTGCAAGCGATGAAAGAAAAAAAGAGTCAATCAATGCATTAAGAGCGGTTATCAAAGCTGTGAGAAAAACAGAAAGTTACTTGCGTAGACTAAACAAAGAGGGGCAAGACCATACTATGGAAGATGAACTCTCTGCTCTATGGACAGACCTCTCTTATCAGCTAACAGATTTGGGGCTGGATAAATTGGCAGCGAAATGTTTTTTAAAGGGTAAATATTGGGCAAACCGTGAAAACTACAGTGAGACAAAGTTTCATGATAAATCTGTCAGCTCCCTGCAAATGATAGAACACCTTGCTAGTAAACATCTGAGACATATAAAGAACGCATAGGAAGCTCTTGTTTTGTGTATATTCGTGCCTGGGAGAGGGCATCCCGCGAAAATGCTGTAGGGTGCATTTGTAATGCACCACGCAGGGAAATAGGAATACAATCATACTTTCGCCGTAAGGGTTAGATATTTTTTTGCACTCATAATTAGTAGCAAATAAGGAGAAATATTGAATGATACAAATTTAAGAGACACTGTCTCTAAGTTAGCACAAGTTGATATAGAAAAAGCTATTAAAGTTTCAAAGAAAATTATTCAGCCTTGGTTTAGAGCACAGGCATTAGCACACATCGCAAGATACATTGAATCTACTAAAGTAATTAAAGTAGCTAATGAAGCAAAAAAAACTGCAAACGAATGTGATGATGATTATAAAAAATCTTCTGTCCGTGCATGGGAAATTGTAGCATTATCAGAACGTGGATTAAAAAAAGAAGCTGAAAAATCTTTAAACGAAGCAGTAAAATTAGCTGTCTGTATAGCACCTTTGTCATCAAGATGTGAAGCTTTGTTTAATTTATTTCAAGCATCATGCCATATTGATATGTCAATTTCTAAAAAATTATATGCACGTATGCAATCTTTATGCCCTATAGAAGAACATTGGAGAGCAAAAAGAGCGATAAAAAATGCAAATAAAATTATTATAGGGAAAAGTGTTGCAAGAGAATATTTTTAGTAGTACGCTTACGCGTTAAATTTCAACCCAATTTTACGAAACACCTCTTCCCCATCTATGAGTTTTGCTTCTCCTGAGTCTATCTGTTTTTTTCTTTTGATGACTTCATCTATCCACAAATCATCAATAGATTTTTTGATAGGATTTATACTAGAAAGAAGTTTGTCAATCATCTTTGTTTTGAGTTCAATAGGCAAAGTTTCTACTTCGTCAAAAAGTTGTTGTTGGGTTAGTGCTGTCATGACAAATCCTTTTTTTATTTTTACATTATAGCGAAATTATTTCTGCAACAACGCCGCCGCTTCCTTCGCATGATACGTAATAATAATATCCGCTCCCGCACGCTTAAACCCTAGCAATGTTTCCATCATCACCGCATCATAATCTATAACACCTGCTTTGGCAGCCATTTTGAGCATGGAGTATTCGCCAGATACGTTGTAGATAGCTAGTGGTAGGGTGGTGTTGTTACGTACGTCTCTGATGATGTCCATGTACGCTAGAGCAGGTTTTACCATGAGGATGTCTGCACCCTCTGCCTCGTCTGCTACAGACTCGGCTATAGCTTCGTTGCGGTTGGCTGGGTTCATTTGGTAGCTTTTTCTATCGCCTTTGCCTGGGCTAGACTCTGCTACATCACGGAAAGGTCCGTAATACGCTGAAGCAAACTTGGTAGAGTAGCTCATGACAGGGAGGTTTTCAAACCCTTCTGCATCTAAGCCACCTCTGATG
>JALSPX010000162.1 GCA_026985755.1 Sulfurovum sp.
TGTTCTGGAAAAAGAAGGAGATATTCTTCCTGGTACTGCTAGCGATCTGTATCCTTATACTCCTGACACTCTTCACACCACATGACAAGATCTGCATACAGGAGGGTGCACCGCTCTACATCCTCCCCACAGAGACCAGCACTACCGGAGGAGAGATCGACAGAGAGTTGCACACCGACATACTCAAGCAGCGGGGAGCATATTACAAAATAGAGTATGATCACCACATTATTGGATGGATCAAAGATGAAGATACTTGCAAAGATTAGATTCTATATAGGGGCATTGATGATCTCTGGTATCGTGGCGCTGATCATGATCCCTCTGCTTTTCATCGTCCCCAGATACCGCTGTCAGATTTTGCACTATTTCAATGCCTTGATTCTCTTTCTTTTGGGTGGAAGGATAGAAGAGGAAGGCAGTCTCGATCCCGATACACAGATGCTCCTGATCAACCATCAGGGAATCATCGATATCATTGCCATGGAAGCCAGGGGCTGTACAGGACTTAGATGGGTCGCCAAAAAAGAGCTTTTCACCATACCCTGGTTTGGCAACATCCTCAAACGCAGCGATATGATCTCCATAGACAGACAGAACAAGACTGGATTGATCAAGCTGCTCAAAGATGCCAAGGAGACCATCGAAGAAAAAAACCGTATCATTGCCATCTTTCCCGAAGGCACACGTGCCGATGGACAAAAACTGCTCTCATTCAAAGCGGGTGCCGGGCTCATCGCCAAAAAGCTCAAGCTCAGGGTGCAGCCAGTTGTGATCACGGGAAGCAAATATCTTCTCAATGAACATAATAGAACAGCCCACAACTCAACAGTCAAAATCATTTTTCTGGACGCATTCGATGTAGACGGCAATGATATGCACTGGTATCAAGAAGCTGCAGAAAATATGCAGAAGAAGATCGATGAAGAGCAGCAGATACACCATAGAGAGCGATAGCCCCCCTCTCCTTCATGCCTCGAAAAAACACATCAACATAGCATACTTCCAATTCTTCCAGCATTTGCACCAGTTTTACCCCATACATAGGATTATTTTTGTGTGGGTTATTTTCCATGCGAGACCTACTTTATATTTGCCATAATTTGTTCTCTAATTTGTGTAGAGCTATGTTCACTCTCAGCATCTAATTCACCCAGTAAATCTGCACGAATATAGACAGTCAACTTAGCCAAGGCATGAGATATCAGACTACTGTCTTCCATGCTTACATGTTTGTCATTGGCTATCGTTTCATTAAAGACGTTGAGAAAGTTTCTATACTCTTTTAGTACCGCAGGTGAAGCAAATATGGCCAATCTGTGGGTATGAAATTGTAATTGTGTCAATTCGTTGGAAGTAATATCTTGATGTAGTAGCATCTCTTCAAGTGTATCGATAAGATTTTGATAGGTTTGTGTTTTTAGGTCTATAAACTTTACACTCTGCTCTTTTTCAAGTTCAACTGAAGTTTGTTTATTCAGTAGCATAGCCGTGATTAAAATCGTGGCTATTGTACCAAGGACTATAAGTAAAATCTCTTGGGTAAATGGCATTTTGTCAGCCATATGATAGCCCAAACGCAGAAAAAAATATCCGCCTACAAATACAATGGCACTCAGTACCATCAATACACTATTATTTTTTAACCACTTTTTCATGCTACTCTTTTTATCTTTATTTAACTGAAATACTTTTAGCCTTGCGTGATTCTTCTTTTTCCAAAGTTACATAGAGTCTGCCATCTTCATATTTTGCATCGACTTTAGAGGTGTCTATCCCTTCTGGCAATACAAAACTTCTGCTAATCATACCAAAATTACTCTCACAAAGGTAGTAGTCTTCTTTTTTTACCTCATTTTTCATTTTACGTACCGCTTTAATCGTCAAGATATTATCTTCTACCTGGAGTTCTATATCTTCTTTTTTTACACCAGGTAAATCTATCTCAATGTTAAATCCATCATTTCCTTTTTTTGCCAAATTGGCAAAAGGCAGATGGCTTGCTACATTTGCAAAAGCATCTTTTGCAACCTCAATGCCATGTTCTACACTCTCTTCTAGGTTTTTTCCTAGTTCTTTTGCTGTATTTACAAGTTCCATAATGACCTCCTTATTTAATCTCTATTTTTTTAGGTTTAGTCTCTTCTTCTGAGAGCTTAGGAATAATCACTTCAAGTACACCATCTTTTGACTCTGCATGAATCTTTTCTACATCTATCTTTTCAGGCAAGGTAAAACTTCTACTAAACTTACCATAGACAGATTCTACTTTATAGTAGTCATCCTCTTTGACTTCATCTTTGAGTTTACGTTCTCCTGAGATAGTCAAGACATTATCTTCAGTGGTAATCTCAATATCTTCTTTTTTGATCCCTGGTAGATCCAATTCTACATGGTAGGCATACTCACCCTCACGTGTATTGACCACAGGTACAAAAGAGGAGATGACACCCTCTTCTTTGACTTCATCAAGCTGACTAAGCAACTGCTGCATGACATCAAAGCTACGTTTGATGCCTGTTCTGGTATATGGGTTATATCTTGTTACTAACATAGTGAACTCCTTTTACTTTTTTTCATTTTTTGCTGAAAATACTTTTTCTTTAAACTCTTTTAACGA
>JALSPX010000163.1 GCA_026985755.1 Sulfurovum sp.
TGCTCTTATTGTAGAATAAAAAACATTTAATTTTTAAGGATAAACATGAAACAACAAATAAAAAATATATTAGCTCTGATTGGACTCATACTCTTACTAACTAGTGCCTCTATAGCCAAAAAACAGTTTGTACCTATAGTAAATGATGATATCTTATCTATGGCATCATACAATACATCCATAGATAAATTAACTATACCCGACTTAGAAGCTGAAAATTTAGCCCATAAATTGATTGTGCAATGTGAAGAGGATATTGCCTATTTTGTGTATGCTTATACTCTAGTATTGGATGATACAAAGACGTCTATAGCTTCGAGCAGTGGAAATGTTGTGATAGATAGAGAAGAACACTTGAATGATATGTATGGCTACATTAGGGGGCATATAGATGGTGAAGAGTCTATGATTATTAGTGTGAATAAAACCACTATGAACCCATCGATACCTCAAACTACCTGGCAAGTAGCGTCAAAAGCGTGTAGATCACATATTACTTCAGAAAACAAGCTAAAAGTACCAACATTTAATGGAAACACCCAAGGGAAACTAGTGGTGCAGTGTGAAGATGATGTGGTCTATTACATTATGGCATATGATTGTCTCAGATCATGGACAAACCCAACAGCTACCGCAGACAATGGTGTAGCTGTTGTAGATGAAAAAAAACATGTGGGTGAAGTATTTTATGTAAAGGGACATGTAGAACGAAAAAATGCAAATCCTGTAACCATTACAGGTAAACTGCTTAACGAGTTTGACAAAAGAGTATGGACAAAAACATGTCCTTAAGATAGTTAAAAGGAAAATATAAATGAAAAAACTAAAAAAAATAATGACAATAGGGCTACTAGCTCTTGGATTTACTGCTTGTAACAATGGCGTAATGCTTGAGACGATAGAGAGTAAAAATGACCTTCCTACAACACTTGCTAACCTCAAAGAGTTGTTAAAGAAAAAAGGATTGACACACTTTGCTACCATAGATCATAAAGAAAATGCTAGAAAAGTTGGTTTGAAACTTAATCCAGATACTGTTGTGATTTTTGGTAATCCAAAAGTAGGTACACTCTTAATGCAGTGTAATTCCTCTTTAGGTATTGACCTGCCATTACGTATATTGTTGCGTACGAATGATGAAGGTAAAACCACAGTAAGTTATTTCAATCCAGAGTATTGGGAAATGAAACACCATATTACGGACAAAAAATGTTTAGCCATACTGAAAAATACTAAAAAAGCATTGGAAAAGATGACAAAAGTGATTGCAAATTAAATGACAATCCTGAACAATGTATATCTTAGGGGTAAAATAGTATGTACGTTGTCTCATTTTCAAACTATTTGGATAAAATAAGACTTCAACCCAAAATATGCAATAGAAATCACCAAACTAGTAAAAGTCATTGCACCGTGGGCATTTACAAATAATCATCGATTAACCTTTGGGTTAACCTAAAATTCTTTGCAAACGCCCACAGTACAAGCACTATCACTAATTTTGGAAATCCTATTGCATTATTTGGGTTCAATAAATATGATAAGGTAAATGTATGAAAATAGTAGTGATCCAAGGTCCAAACTTAAATATGCTAGGTCTAAGAGAACAAAATATCTATGGTCCGATGAAATTAGAAGATATTCACGCACAGATGAAAGCATTTGCAGAGCAAAACAAAATAGAGATTGAATTTTTTCAGTCAAATTTAGAGGGTGAAATAGTAGATAGAATTCAAGAGTGTATGGGGGATGCGGATGGTATTATCATCAACCCTGCCGCATATACGCATACGTCTATTGCTATACGTGATGCCATAGCTGCGGTACAGATACCGACGCTAGAAGTACATTTAAGCAACATCTACCAAAGAGAAGAGTTTAGACACACTTCACTCACAGCACCAGTATGTGCAGGACAGATTTCTGGTATGGGACCATTTGGGTATCATCTGGCAATGGTTGGAATGACTCAAATTTTAACAGAAGTCAAAATGATGAAAGAACAACAAGCCAAGGCACAACAAAAATAGCTTCGACAAGCTCAGCTATCGAAGTATCTTCATACCACCTGTGTTCAGGTGGAAATATTTTACCCTACAAGGCACACTATGAATTATATGCTCAAAGACGAAAATGCTATCTATTATGAATGTGGATACAGTTGTGATAATGCACTATACATTCGTTTGGGTTCGGATGCATTTTTTATTACAGACAGCCGCTACACGATAGATGCCAATGAGAATGTCAAAGATGCAGAAGTACTCATAGATAGAGATTTGTATGGGTGTGCGCACAAGCTCCTTAAAAAAAATGCTATTAAAAAAATGATATTTGATCCTAAAGAGTGGACGGTAGATGGATTTGAAAAAATCAGCCAAAAAAATAAGATTAGGTTCAAAGCAGTGTTAGATTTTTCGCATAAAAAGCG
Source organism: Sulfurovum sp. (assembly GCA_026985755.1). Taxonomy (GTDB): domain Bacteria; phylum Campylobacterota; class Campylobacteria; order Campylobacterales; family Sulfurovaceae; genus Sulfurovum. The sequence goes on from JALSPX010000163.1 coordinate 2,432, forward strand.
TATCGTTAAAACAGATGATGAGTTAAAAATCATCTCTAAAGCTGCTAGGCTCGGAGCAAAGGCGTTTAAGGATTTAGCAAAAGCATTTAGGAAAAATGGTTTTGGTAAAGATGAGTATACTTTGACACATATGGCCAAAGGCATTTTAGGAGACTTCGGGAAGTATGAACTTAGTTTTGATCCTATTGTGGCTATCAATAAAAATGCAGCCAAACCACATGCTACACCTACAGATATTGTGCTAGAAAAAAACGATTTACTTTTGGTGGATGCAGGACTGAAGTATAAGCGTTACTGTTCTGATCGTACACGTACTGTGCAGGCTGATAAATATTTTATGTTTGATACCCATCAAAGCTATAAACGTAAGAAAATACAAAAAGCCTATGATGTGGTACTCAAAGCCCATGACAATGCTATCTCTAAAGCACGCTCAGGCATGAAAGCCAAAAAAATAGATGCACTCACACGAGACATCATAGAAAAGGCAGGATTTGGAGAGTATTATGTACACTCTACTGGGCATGGAGTAGGGCTTGATATACATGAGATGCCTTATATTTCACAAAAATCTGATACTATCATAGAAGATGGTATGGTCTATACCATAGAGCCTGGTATCTATGTACCAAATGAATTTGGTATACGTATAGAAGATATGGTAGCCATGGTAGATGGTAAAGCAACTGTTTTAAGTGGTAATTAATAGGGGGCAAATATGGTGAAGAGAAAAAAAATTAATGAGACACTAACATTGATTTTTACACCACATTTCCCCTATAATAACAAGAGTAAAGGTGGGCATAGAGCATTGCTCGGTGTCGGTGGCAATATCGGTGATGTATTACGTCGCTTTGAGCATTTGTTTGTCTACTTTAAACGTTCTACTGTATTGAGTGTAATCGAGACAGCACCAATATTGAAGAATCCACCTTTTGGGTATACAGAACAAAAAGATTTTTATAATTCTCTTTTATTGGTAGAGACTATGTTGACACCTAGAGCACTATTACGTTATCTTTTACATGTAGAAAAATTATTTGGACGTCGGCGTTCTTTTCAAGATGCACCACGTACGTTAGATATAGATATAATATTTTATGAAAATGTGACCATGTCTACCAAAGAGCTTACCCTTCCTCACCATGGATGGATGCAGAGAGATTCGGTACTTATACCGTTGTCACATATGAAAAATAGATTTTAAAGGTACGAACAATGATAAATGAAACATTTGTAGCATCAAGCCCCCAAGAAGCTTATGCATTTGCGATTGAAAAATATGGTACAGATATATCATTGGTTTCTGCAAAGCAAATAAAGTATGATGATGGCGTACTACGTTCTGAAATTACAGTTGCCATACCTGAAGAGATTTTTGAAGAGATTTCTTTAGGCGGTATACTAGTAAAAGATGAAGATGAGGAACTACTTTCGGAGATTTCTGAACTTAAAGCACAACTTTCACATATGAAAAAAGATATGCATCATGAGATACAAAAAAATAATACTATACTTAATGAGGTAAAGATACTGTTTATGAAAAAGGGTATCTCTGCACACTGGATAGATAGTATGTTTCAAACATTGGTAGGCTCAGAAATACTCAAAGATAAAAAACTCTTGGTCTCCTATCTACTCGAAGAGATAGATGAATCTCTCATTGTAAAAGATGAAGATTTTACAACACCTAAAATTATGATGATAGTCGGACCAACAGGGGTAGGAAAAACGACGACTATTGCAAAATTAGCAGCAAGATATGCTTATTTACTCGATAAATCATATAAAGTTGCACTTGTTAATTTGGATTCATTTAAAGTGGGTGCGATAGAACAGCTTCAGCATTATGCAGAGATTATGCAGATAGAACATTTTGTAGTAGATGATGTAGATCTATTTAAGGATACTTTGGAAGATTTAGATGAGTATGACATTATTTTGGTAGATACTGCGGGGATGTCTCCTTATGATACACAAAAATTTGTAAAGACTATTGAGTTTGTAAAAACAGATTCACCTAGAAATATAGAAGTAAGTCTAGTGCTTGCTGCTACTGTAAAATATGAAGATATGGAAGATATTTATCAAAATTTCTCTTTTTTAAATCTCTCATCACTTATTATCTCTAAATTTGATGAGACCAAGCATTTTGGTACATTGCTAAACTTTATGTTATTGTATCGTTTACCTATGAGTTATTTTGCTACAGGGCAAGAAGTGCCAGATGACTTGCTTTTGGCGGACAAAGAGTTTTTATTGGAACAATTTATAGGTGAGATAGATGAAGGATAACACACAAGCATCTAAGCTGAAAAAGCTCATTGAAGATAAGCTTTCATCTTTAGAGGATAAAGGTTTGGATAAAGAAAAAAAGAAAAAGAAAAAAAAGAAAAAAAATGTCTAAAGGTAAAGTATTGGTAGGAATGAGTGGAGGGGTAGACTCAACGGTCACTGCGATACTCCTCCAAAAAGAGGGTTATGAAGTAGAGGGTGTCTATATGAAACTCCATCATAAACCAGGATACCATGAAGAGAACTACACCAAAGCACAGCGAGTGGGTGATTATCTTGGTATTAAAGTCCATTTTCATGACCTCTCGACTGAGTTTAAAGAAGAGGTGTATGATTATTTTGTAGAGAGTTACAAGGAGGGTCTCACCCCCAATCCATGTGTCATGTGCAACCGTACGATTAAGTTTGGTAAGATGGTAGAATTTGCCGATAGGCTTGGGATAGAAAAGGTAGCTACAGGACATTATATCAAGTGCGATGGTGCGTTTATCTATGCTGCAGAAGATGCCAATAAAGACCAGAGTTATTTCCTTTGTGAAGTGAAAAAGGAGGTACTCCCTCGTCTTATCTTCCCTTTGGGTACATGGATAAAGGATGATGTCAAAGAGTTTGCTGCCGAGATAGATGTACTTAAGGATTTTGCTACACAAAAAGAGAGTTCGGAGATTTGCTTTGTAGAGACTACTTATGATGAAGTGCTGGCTCGTCATATGGAAATCAATGTTCCTGGTGAAACGGTAGATGCCGCTGGGAATGTGGTAGGTACACACAAAGGTTATATGCACTACACCATCGGTAAACGTAGAGGTTTTACAGTAGATGGGGCACATGATCCTCATTTTGTCCTAGCGATTAAACCTGAGAATAATCAAATCGTGGTAGGGAAAAAAGAGGAACTAGAAGAAAATACCTTTGAAGTAAAACAGATAAATTTGTTTAAAGTATTGACTGAGTTTGACTGTATGGTAAAAGTACGCTATCGAACTACGGCTGTACCATGTCATGTAGTCATCAAAGGAGATAGGGCACAGGTGACACTACAAGAGCCTGTATTCGGTCTGGCACATGGCCAGATAGCGGCTTTTTATGAGGGTGATAAGCTACTTGGTGGTGGGGTTATCTGCTAAGTCATGACCTACCAACAAAAAATCACTAAAGCCAAAGCCAAACTGATGCTAGAACATCCATACTTTGGTACGGTAGCATCGGCTTTGCCTTTGGAGCAAAACAATGAGATATTGACCTTTACTTCTGACGGGGTGAAGATGCACTATAACTCCGAATATCTTGATAGACTCTCACTCGAAGAAGTAGAGTTTGTCATGGCGAATGGGGCGATGCATACCGTGTTGAAGCACCATGAACGTTTGGGTGATCGTACCAAGTGGCTGTGGCAGACGGCTACGGACTATGTGGTCAATGCTATGCTGGTAAAAAATGGGATGCATCTGCCTGAATATGCCTACTTTGAAGAGAAATTTGATGGTATGTATGTTGAAGAGGTCTATGAGATGTTGCGTGCAGAGATGATGGACAACTCAGACCATAGTATGGAGCAAGAGACAGAGCAGATTACTGACTCTGATGAAACAGGTGTAGAGAACTTGCATATGCAAAAAGAACATACACCTGACAACAATGCTGAGGATACCGAAGAAGAACAGAATGCTGACGACAACGAAGAAGTGCTCAATACCCCTGAAAAAAAAGAAGAGCAAGAGGAGATGAAAGAGCGGTTGGAGCAGATATTTCAAAAGCTCAAACGACAAGGGAATTTACCCAAGGATTTGGAATTGGTTATCCCTGAATATTTTTCTCATAAGGTAGATTGGCGTGAGTTTTTATATGGCTATATCGCAACACATGCAAAAACCTCCTATACCTTTACCCCACCCAACATGAAGTTTCTCTATCGTGGTATTTACCTGCCAAGTATGAGTTCTGACCTCTTACGGGTCATTGTGGCGGTAGATACCTCTGGTTCGGTATATGAGTCACTTTTGTCTACCTTTTTAGGAGAAGTAAGCGCTATGATGCAGCAATATCCTAACTATGAGATAGACCTGATCACAGCCGATGCCAAAGTGCAGTCACACAAAACATTTTTACCTGGTGAGCCATTGGATTATGAGATATCTGGAGGAGGGGGAACAGACTTTCGTCCTGTATTTGAATATATAGACCAACAGATAGACTATCCGACACTATTACTCTATTTTACAGATGGTGATGGCATCTTTCCCAAAGACGTACCCATGTATGATGTATTATGGGTTATGCCCCAAGAGGTTGATGTACCTTTTGGTGAAGCCTTGTTGTTGGATTTATAAATGAGATGAATACACTCTCTCTTGTAGAGGGTATAGTGAGTCTCATTTTTTGAGGTGCCCATAATTTCTTTTACAGGTTCACACTGATATGTTTTGACCTTTTTTGATTGACTGCATATATGGTCTTATCTGTATTTGCTATATATATCCACGTTGAAGTTGTATTTGTAGGTGTAAATGTCACGACCATGAAGCCTCTATCCATTGCATTTAGGTACTCTAAATCATCTATGAGAAGTTCTAAAGCTCCTTCGAAATTTATGGCTTTTTCAACTGTATCTAAATTTACATAATCTTCAAATCCCGGAGAACTTATAGAGGCAGTTGCAAACTCAACACCTATACTATCACCATTTTTATCCACTAGATTATTTTTCCAACCATTGTGTGTATCTCCAGATAAAACTACGAGGTTTTTGCCTAGAGTTTTTACAGTGTTAAATATGACTTCTCTTTCATAACCATACCCATCCCAAGCATCAAGATTATATGGCAATACTGTTGAAAGTCTTTGCTCTTCTTCTTGCGTTAATATAGCACCTTTATGTTTCTTTATTTTAAGTGAAGACAACTCTTTTAAAAGTGTATTTATTTGTTTAATAAGAGCATTGTACTCCTCTTTTGTTTGCACATAATCCAATTTACCAATAGGATTGAGCAATTCGGCGGGTAGCATCATTTTTGCCATTAAAATCTGTTGTCCTAGTACTTGCCAAGTAGCTGTTGAATTTTGTAATTTTTCTTGAAGCCATTGTAGCTGTTTAGCACCTAAGAGAACTTGATTAGGTGATAAAATATCGTCTATAAATTTTTGAGTATCAAAGCTTCCATCCTTAGAAGAATAGTTTAGATAGGAGAGCTGCTTTGATCTTGCATTTAATCGAGTTTCTAACATGTGAAGACTCACCAAATTACCAAAGTTAAAACTTCTATATATCTCTTTTCTATTTTTTACAGAACGAATAGGTAACCATTCAAAATAAGCTTGTAGTGCAGCACTAACCCTCTTTTCCCAGCTACCTTCATCATCTTGATGATTTTGGGCACCATTTTTGTATGCATCATTTGCTATCTCATGATCATCCCACACTACAATCATAGGGCATGCAGCATGAATAGCTTGGGTGCCAAGATCTGTATGATAGAGTGCATAACGTCTTCTATAATCTTCTAAAGCAATACACTCCTTATTGTTATTATCAGGCAATACTCTACCGATATTTTTTGCATTTTTTGTTGCGTATGCAGGTGTTTTACCATCATCTTCAGCATACATACCATACTCATAAATGTAATCACCAAGATGTAAAGAGACATCTAAGTCTTCAATCTTTGAAGCTTCCATATATGCATTAAAGTATCCATTAGTAAAGTTCGCACATGAAAAAACAGCCATTTTAACTTTCTCTACATTACCAACAGGAGTTGTTTTTGTTCTTCCAATAGGAGAATATATTTCTTTTGAATTAAAACGATAGAAGTAAGTCGTAGCGGGTTGTAAATTTTGTACATCAATTTTGATTGTATAATCTCTGTTTTTTGATGTAGTTACACTGCCTTTTCTCACTATATCTTTAAAATTTTTATCTATAGCTATTTCATAATTTATAGTAAACTTTTCATTATCTTTTAGTCGCTCTTTTGGTGTTGCTCTTGTCCAAAGTATTACCTTATTACTAAGGGGGTCTCCACTAGCAACTCCATGTTCAAATGTAACAGATATAAAATTATCATTTATACTCTCTTCACAGCTATTTAATGCTGTGGAGATAAAAATGGTTGAAGCACTAAGTGCTGATATTTTTAAAAACTCTCTTCTTGTAAAATTCATAATGTTAACTACTTTTTAAACTTTTTAGACTTTAAAATTCTTTGCCAGATATAACTACCACCACTCAATTAAGGGAGTAATTTTATCTGCTACCTAAACCATCAAATGTATCTTTATCTAATTCATCCCATTTAGATGCATCATAAATAGTTGAACCAATAGTTGTATCTATTTTTCTTCTAAGTGTTTTATCTTTCCCCCAGTAATCAGAACTTCCTACAATACCAACAATATCTATGACACTATTATCAGATATCTTAACCAAAGCTAAATGATCATTACCATTAAAATTTAATGCACCTGTTATCTTGTCTGCCTTGTCTAATATCTCTTGAGTTGCACTACTGTGAGCAATAACATATGCTTCATGGTTAGCCAATGTTCCAGATAATGTTATATTGCTTGGATTTGTTGTACTCCCATTGCTATATTTTTCTATTTTATAATGAGCGAGGTCTATATTAGTACCCGTGTTGTTATAGAGTTCGATAGCTTTATTGTTACTGCTTCCCTCTATATATTCAGAGATAAATATTCCACCTGTTGGTTGCGTGTTATTTGTCTCTTGTATAAAGTCAAATCCAGCAATGACAGGGTCGTGGTCTGACATTCTAAATGCATTGGCTTCATAGAGATCACTAAGATAATTAGTAGGTTTTGGTTTTCCATAATTTGCATCTGTAGTATCATTATTATAATCAAAAACCCAACTCTCATCTGCATTTATATGCCATGTTTTTGCATTTCCATGAAGTTTATTTTTCATCGTTTGGTTTACCAAAATATAGTCAAGTGTTCCTGACTCTCCTTTGTATATATAGGAATAATGATTTTCTGTACCTTTTGCATCTTCAAAACCATGTTCTCTAAGATATTCAATGGGGTCTTCTTTTTTATAGGCATTGAGGTCACCTATGATAACGAAATCATTATCTGGCCAATTTATGCTATCATCATTAATCCAAGAAATTAGATCAGTTGCAGCTTTTAATCTAATATTGTTACAGTTACCTTGTCTTGAATCTGCTATACAACCATCAGACAATGAACCTTTAGATTTAAAGTGGTTGTTAATGATTGTAAATATTTCATTGGTAGCTTTATGTTTAAATGTTTGTGCCAGTGGCTTTCTATTAAGCCCATCAAAGGCACTCTCATATGCTCCATCTGCAATGGTTTTTGCATTACCGATGAGCTCTACGGTATCTGTATTATACAGATATCCAACAGTAATGACATCTGTACCCAAAGTTGTTCCTTCTCCTTCAGGATTTTTCACGTAATCGTAGTTTCCTGTAGTGATAAGATTAGCAATATATGCTGCTGTGACTCCTCCATCATTTTCTATTTCCATCAGACCAATAATATCTGCATTCATAGCTTCGAGTGCTGATTTCATTTTAGCTGTTTGTCTTTCAAGTTCATCTAAACTATCTGCACCTCTACATCCACCATTGTTTGGACCACAGCTGCTTCCATTATTGTCGAGTGTTCTAAAATAATTTAATACATTGATAGAGGCAATTTTCAGATTACCCTCTATTTCAGGCATAGTAGGTCTAGGATTCTCTTGAACAAACTCTATAGTATCTATAGGCATGATACGATAGTTGTGATATCCATATGACATGACACCTGTGAGTCCAGTCACAGAATCTCCTGCTCTTAGTACATTGGTTTTACTCAATCCCGCACCTGGATATATG
>JALSPX010000164.1 GCA_026985755.1 Sulfurovum sp.
CGTTATACTCCTCTAAAAGTGCCGCGATAGTAGGGCGTAGTGGTTCTGGAAAATCTACATTGTTGCATATATTTTCTACTTTTATTGAGCCAAATGAGGGGGTTGTGAAGCTTTTTGGTAAGGAGCTATATACTCAAAGTGATGCCGCGATAGAAGCTTTACGTCGTTATGAAATTGGGATTATCTTTCAGTTTCATTATCTCTTCAAGGGAATGTCAGCTATGGATAACATTGAAGTCGCAAGTATGCTAAGTGGTGAGAGCATAGATGAGACTATTTTAGAAAAATTAGAGATAAAAGAACTCATGGAACAAAAGATAGGAGAGCTCTCTGGAGGGCAACAACAACGTGTTTCTATAGCAAGAGTATTGAGTAAAAAACCACGTATTATTTTTGCGGATGAGCCTACTGGAAATTTAGATAAAGAGACTGCTGAGTTGGTTATGGATGTTTTATTTTCCTATATCAAAGAGACAGGTGCTGGACTTCTTCTTGTAACACATGATGAGCAGATGGCATCACGATGTGATACCACTTATAGATTAAAAGAAAAAGTGCTGGTATGAAGATAGATATTGCAAATACATTGTATAGTATTGTGATGATTTTGCTTGCGTTTGTTTCCGCACTAGTGATAACGAAAACGATTAGTAAGTATAGTAGGAAAGAGGAAAAAAATGATGAAGAAAATATATAGAAGAATAGTATTAAGTTTAATGTTAATATTTGGTATAAGTGGATGTGCTGGGGTAAATCCTAGTAGCGGAGGGTATAATGTAGCTATACCTCTTCATGTTATTAATTCTACAGTAGGACAAAGTTTTCCACAGAAGCAAAAAACAAACTATGGTACCTTGATGATAGATAAACCAAATATTTTAGGAAAACAAGGTAGTGATAAATTGGGTTTAGGTACTGCTTTTAGATTTTCCAATATGTTGATTCCTGATGGTATCAAAGGTTCTATCTCTATTTCAAGTGGCGTGCGATTTAATCCAAGTGATAAAGGTTTATATTTGACAAGTCCAATGATTGATGATGTGAAATTCCAAAATTTTTCATTGGCCAAGTATCTTACGCCTGAAATTCGCACTATTATAGGTGATATTATCATGCAACAGTTAGCAAATAAACCTATCTATCGTATGAATAATATTGGTGCATCTTTTGTCAAAGGTGTGCATATACAAAATGGAAATTTGATAGTGACTTTAGGATTATGAAGTTATCTCGCCTGAGCAATGAGAACACCCTCTAACAGTGCATCAATATCTCCATCTAAAATAGCATTCACATTGGTATAGGGGATATTTGAACGTGTGTCTTTGACTTGTTGATACGGCTGTAAGACATAAGAGCGTATTTGGTGCCCCCAGCCAATGTCTGATTTTTCTATACCATCAATTTGGGCCTGCTTTTTTGCCATCTCATATTCATAGAGACGAGATTTTAACATCTTCAGGGCAGCAGCTTTATTTTTATGTTGACTTCTGTCATTTTGACACTGTACGATGATATTTGTAGGTATGTGTGTAATACGTATAGCAGAATCTGTGGTGTTGACATGTTGTCCTCCTGCCCCACTGGCTCTATACGAGTCTATACGTATATCTTTCTCTTCTATGACAATATCGATATCATCATCTATTTCTGGTGAAACCATCACCGAAGAGAATGAGGTATGGCGTTTGGCATTGGAATCAAACGGAGAGATACGTACAAGTCTATGAATACCATTTTCAACCTTGAGATATCCATAGGCATTCTCACCTTTGATGATAAACGAGACATCTTTAATACCTGCTTCTTCTCCTGCTTGATAATCAAGTTGTTCTATTTTGAAGTCATGGCGCTCTGCCCAACGTAGATACATACGGTAAAGCATACTTGCCCAGTCTTGACTCTCTGTGCCTCCCGCTCCTGGGTGGATGGATATGATGGCATTGTTTCCATCATGTTCTCCCGAGAGCATCATTTGTACTTCCAAAGCATGGGTACGCGCTTGCAAATTATCAGCATCTTCAAAGAGCATTTCTAGTGTCTCTTCATCTTTCTCAGACTTTGCCATTTCAAAGTATTCTATGGCATCTGTCACAGCTTCATTGGCATCTGCATAGGTAGCAAGTATGCGTTCTGTTCTTGTTTTTTCCTGAGAAATTTTTGCAGCATTTTCTGCATCGTTCCAAAAGTTCTGGTCTTGTTGCATTTGTGCTATCTCATCGAGTCTTTTTTGAAGAAGCTCAGGTTTAACAATGTTGCCAATATTTTCCATTTTTATGGTCAGAGACTTTAAAAGTTCACTGTATTCGTATGCATCCATGGTGAAAAAGTTCCTTTTTCAAATGAGAAATGAGAAATCATAAGGATAGTTCATCTACTGCATTCTTGATATCTATATTTTTTTGATATGATTTTATCAAATAAAAGTGAAATATGAGGTTATGGATGCTTATTGCTAGAACAATAGATGAATTACAAGAGGCTAAAAAGGATTTATCGGGCAGTATTGGTTTTGTGCCAACGATGGGTGCATTGCATCAGGGGCATCTCTCTCTTATCAAACAGGCACGGCAAGAGAATAGGCATCTGATTGTCTCTATT
>JALSPX010000165.1 GCA_026985755.1 Sulfurovum sp.
ACGAAGATTTATAAAATTATTATACATAATAGACCAAGTAACTTAGGTAGGCTTAATGGAGCAAAAATATATGTAAGCGATATAAATTATACAGGCACTTTGCCAATAAATTCTATTGCAACTTTAAATAGTGATTTAAATCAAACTATAAACCTCTCAACTCCTGCTGTTGGTAAGTATATTTTAGTGAAAGCAGATGGTGACAAAAATCTTCATATGACAGAAGTTGAAGTTTATGGATTTATAACCCAAACAGAACCAGCCATAACAAATAGTGAACTTAACACAACCATTGGAAGATACAAAAATAAATCTACACCTATATTTACAGTAAAAAGCAGAGATTATCAAGATGATATTTTGAACTATTCAATAGTCCAAAACGGTGTGCCTTTTAGGATAGACAATAGTGGCAATATTTATGTCAATGGTCTCTTGCCACAAAATAGCTATACTTTTGATGTTAAGGTAAGCGATGGATTGGAGAGTGTTACAAAAACTATTCGTGTTGATGTCGTGGATAAAATGGCTGTAGATACTTATTATACATTAGATACCAAACCAGCACTTAGTGGCTATTTGCCAAATAACTATAAAGATGGTGATACTTTAACAGTTCGTATAAATGGACAAGATTACACCCCAACTATTGATAATAATGGCACTTGGAACATACCTAAAGGTGATATATCTCCAATCTTAGATATTGGTGATTATAGTATCTCTATTACTGTTAATAGTAATGCACCAATAGTGTATGAAAATTACTTTTCTATTTTAGGAAAAAATATTCAAAGCCAACAGTTTAATATGAGTTCAACGAACACTATTGAAGAGGTGCAAGTTTCTGTAACTTCTTCTACCTCTGCACCTCTTCCAAAAGGCAAAGTTGTTAAAGCCACAGACCAAAACCTAAGCAAAGAGAGTGGTCAAACTATTCTTTATAATGACTCCTATAGAACTTTGCACTCTTTAATATCAACCTATACAGATAGCAGTAATCAAAAGCATTTTTTAAGGCTGGTATTTAACCAAGATATAGAACCATACAGTAGAAATGTTATAGATTTTACAAACACAAATAATGCTACTATTTTTCATACAGCAGGGCAGTATAACAACCAAGTATCATTTGGTGGAACAGATTGCACTCAAGCTACCAATGATAGCACTATTTATTGCACCCCAACAACAAGAAATGATACTATATATTCCGATAGAGCAGTGCAAAATCCAATACTTTCAGAACAACAAGTATTTACAAGAGTCTCTTCAACATGGAATCATCTCTATAACAGAGTAGATGGCATAAAGTCTATTGATGCTTACATTCACAAACAGCACTACAAAGGTATGAATTTTGCAAAAGCATATCAAGGTTCAGATACCTATGCGACAGGTGCAACAAAAGAGGCATTTTTCTATAAAAGGTTTTTTGCAACATTTTCACCAAATAACCACACAGAGTATAGAGCGATGCGATATTATTATAATGCAGAAGGTCGAGCTGGTCAACCAAGACATTTCTCTACAACAGGAGAGAGAAATATAGGCAGTTGGGCATCGTTATGGGAAGGTTCTATTAAGCTTGTAGATAACAATGGCAACTTCAAGGCTTCTCCTTATGAATATATAGAGCATGAAACAGAGCATTCGCACGGTATGAGTCATGGTTCAGGATTAACCTATGGGTGGGTACATCAAGCCCTTGCTTTTATCAAAAAATATTATCCAGATGGAAATACAAAAGCTCCAAGTGTCAAAACACCAAAATATATCTTTGATAGCAAAGTTTTAGATAAAAATAATATAGAGCTAACACTTTACAGAACAAGCGATGCCACAAATAGCAACTTAACCTTTGAGATTTTTGCAGGTAGTATGTGGCGAAGTGAAGATGTCTTTTTTGAAAAACTCTCTGAAAACAGAGTCAAGATAACTATTGGTGATAGTGTGTTTCCAAGATTTTTTATAAGGGTTTATGGGGAGGATAGTGATGAGTTTATGAGTAAATTTATTAGCCAAGAGATAATGTTTCAAAGTAAAATTGCAGATAACAATGATACCAATCAAAGCTACTACCTATTTTCACATCAAGATTGGAAAAAGATGTCAGATTTTACAGGGTATGGGATGAACATAGATGATGTTGTACTAGGCTGCAGAGCCCTTACAGGTAATCCCAATGCACGAAAAGCAAGAAAGGAAGATGTTGATGTGGTAGAAAACAACTATCGTTCTATTATCGACAGTGCAAACTGGACAAGAAAATTTTATGGGGTTCAAGAATGGTATGAATACAGTATCTATAACTTTACAAGCACCCCTTATACTGTAGAGCTTTTGGAAAATACTCAGAGTATTGATGACAATATTACTGACTCAGCAGTTGGTTTGATGTGTGTAACACCATTTGAATAAGTAAGCTTGATTTTCAGAACTCTCCTCTTGCAGGAGGGTTCTCCTGAGCACCACAAAAGTTCTATTCCACCAAAATATTTGAAACGGCGTAGGTCGGTTTCTCCGATGCCGACATGAATTCATATATTAAAACAATTGTTAACCTAATTTAAGAGATTAAGGAATAC
>JALSPX010000166.1 GCA_026985755.1 Sulfurovum sp.
TTTTAAAGTTCCTCTATGAGAATAGTGATCATTATACCCCAGAAGATATCTATATGCTTCTTAAAAAAGAGTATCCAAATATAAATATTGGTATTGCCACTGTTTACCGCACATTAGCCTTACTCGAAGAGTCAGGTATCGCTTCTTCTATTTCATTTGGTGCACAGGGAAAAAAGTATGAACTAGGGCTCAAAAAGCATCATGATCATCTCATCTGTACGGCATGTGGTGAGATTATAGAGTTTTTCGATGAAACTATCGAAGCACAACAAGAAAAGATTGCTGAAAAATTTAATTTTCAAATGCTTGATCATACGATGAAAATTGTCGGTCTTTGTGAAAATTGCCAAGCATAAGCTACGTTAAACATAAGATTTAAAACTATATTAGTAAACAGGAGAATCCTTGATATTTGAAAATCAATATATTCAAGAGCGTATTAAAAAAACCCAAACACTCAGAGAAAAGGGCATCAACCCTTACCCTAATCAAGTCAAAAAAGGTACACCCTCAGCGACTTTTTTAAATGAATGTAACTATGTGCATGACATCGTCGTAGATGAAGGTGAGATGAAACAGGACAAAGAGAAGTCCTATACCCTCACAGGTCGTCTCAAATTCATCCGTATTATGGGTAAAGCCGCTTTTGCCAAGATAGAAGATGAAGATGGACTTGTACAGATTTACTTCAACCGTGATGACCTACCAGAAGGCTACTACAATGATGTGGTCAAAAAGCTTTATGAGGTGGGTGACATCATCGAAGTCAAAGGGTACCCTTTTGTCACAGGTACAGGAGAACTAACCCTGCACTGTTTGGCAGTCAATCTCGTAACCAAAGCTATCTCTCCACTCCCAGAAAAATTTCATGGTATCCAAGACCAAGAGATAAAATACCGTCAACGTTACCTCGATATGATTATGGATGCAGATGTCAAAAACCGTTTTAAACTGCGTTCTAAAATCGTCTCTAGTATCAGAAGATTTTTTGAAGACAAAGGCTTTTTAGAGGTAGAAACACCTATGATGCACCCTATTCCTGGCGGGGCTAATGCTAAGCCATTTATCACACATCATAATGCACTCGATGTCGATAGATATTTACGTATCGCACCAGAGCTTTATCTCAAACGTCTCATCGTTGGTGGTATGGATGCGGTATTTGAGATAAACAGAAACTTCAGAAATGAAGGGATAGATGCCACGCATAACCCTGAATTTACCTCTATTGAGTTCTACTGGGCGTACAAAACCTATATTGAACTGATGGAAGTCACAGAAGAGCTCTTTGACTACCTCTTTGACAACTTAGAGCTAGAGAGAGTCCTTCCTTATGGTGATGTAGAAATCAACTTTGCTACACCCTTTGCAAAAGTCTCTTGGGTAGATTCTATTGTGGAGATTGGTGGTGTACCTAGAGAGGTGGCTACAGATTTAGAATCGGGACTTGCCTACCTTAAAGAACGTAACCTTAAAGTAGATAAAAACTGGACACTAGGCTACATGCAACAAGAGCTTTTTGATGAGTTCGTCGAAGGCAAGCTTATTAATCCTACGTTCATTACCGATTACCCAGTCGACATCTCTCCTCTGGCACGCAGAAACGATAAAAACCCAGAAGTTACCGAACGCTTCGAGCTTTTCATTGCGGGTAAAGAGATAGCCAATGGTTTCTCAGAGCTTAATGACCCACTCGATCAATACGAAAGATTTAAAGGGCAAGTCGAAGCCAAAGAGGCTACAGGTGATGACGAAGCGATGCACATGGACACAGACTTCGTGCGTGCCCTTAGTTATGGTATGACCCCTACAGCCGGAGAAGGTATCGGTATCGACCGTTTGGTCATGATGCTCACCAATCAACATACCATAAGAGATGTACTCCTCTTCCCTGCCATGAGACCAGAAGCAGAACAAACGGCACCTAAAGTCTCTGCAACGGATGTCTGTAAAAAATGTGGTCATGATGTCATAGAAGAACTTAAACCTGCAAAAAAAGGTAAAGGGTATTTTTGTTTAGATGTGGCGGCGTGTAAACAAAGAGCTTCAGAGAGAACTTAGGTTCTCTTTGTGTTTTCAAAGAAACAACTCCGATTCAAAGGTGTGTGGTATCACCTATTTTTAGAAGTGCTCTTTATTTAATATAAATAAATATGTTATAATCTTTTCAAAATTAACGCTTGGAGATTCTCAGTATGAATGACCACAATCTTGATGACCTTATCATTGATAATATCGATCCAAAAAATTCTAAAACAAAAAGTTTTTTAACTATTATTGCCTTAGCCATTGTACTACTCATTGTTGCCATTATCTTAACCAAGACTAATTTAAAAGATTCTCAAGAAAAAGCAATACTTGAAGAAGATGATACTGCATTTATTAGTCCTGATCTTACCTTGCAAGACAAACCTAAAACAGTCCCTGCACCAAAAGCAGTGGAACAAGTTGAAAATATCAAAGAAGAAGTGGCACTAGGTAAAAAAGAGACTTTACCTGAAGTCAAACATCAAGAAACACACACAGCAAAAGTATCTACAAAAACATCAAAAGAAGATATGCTAAAAGAAAAAAGAGAGAAAGC
>JALSPX010000167.1 GCA_026985755.1 Sulfurovum sp.
CTGGGTTAACTCGTGATGAGCTGTTTAGGAAACAGCCAGAGGTGTTGGCTAGGTTTCTTTCTCATAGCTCATATATAGTGACACTTGACAGTTTTTTTTCTAGCATTTTGCGTTCTGCTTCGTTGGAGATAGGGCTGGAGCCTGACTTTGTGACGAAGACAGAGGGGGAAGATGAGTTAGAGAAGCACTTTTTAGATGAGGTGCAGGCTAATGGTTTGCTTTCTAATCTTGTCAAGCTCGCTATAGACATAGAAGACAAACGCTTCGGGAAGATATTTGATCTGATGCAGAACTTTTATAAGGTCGATCCCTTACTGCCAGAGCAAAAAGCCTCGAACCTCGTCTTGACGAAGCAAGAAGAGGCGTGCGAAGTGTTGAGACTTAAGATAATCAAAGCACTCACAGATGCGAGTGCAGCAGCACGGTGTATGAAGCAGTTTGAGACCAAAAGTATCAAAGAACTTTTTGCCAAAAAACTATTTGAGAAAGATACTCTAGGTGAACACTCTTGGTTTAAAAAAGTAGCCAATGATGAGCTAGAAGGATTGTATGCCTTTCTCAAAATTGAGCTGGCTAAATGGGCAGAGGCGAGAGAGGCTATCGTCTTGCATAATCTTTTTAACATTTATGACTACTACAAAAATGCCAACATCACCAATGCTAAGAGTTCAGGGGTGTTGAGCTTTGATGACTTGACCTACTTTACCTATAGACTTTTGCATGAGAGCATCAGCAAGGAGTTTTTGTACTTCAAGATAGACTCGAAGTTTAAACACATACTGCTCGATGAGTTTCAAGACACCTCTACCCTGCAGTTTTTACTGCTCAAACCTCTGATTGATGAAATCTTTGCTGGGCAGGGACAGAGTGAGTTTAAGTCGTTTTTTTATGTGGGTGATACCAAGCAGTCGCTGTACCGTTTTCGTGGTGGGGTAGAAGAGCTGTTTGACAAAGTGGCAGAGCGTTATGGGGTAGAGATACTCCCTATGGACACGAACTATAGAAGTTCTAAATCTGTGGTAGAGCAGGTAAATAAATGGTTTGAACCTACCATGGCAGGGTATGTCCCACAAAAGAGCCGTGAGGGTGCATCTGATGGGTATGTAGAGGTACTAGAATCCGAAGAAGTGATAGACGAAGCTGTCAAACAAGCCAAGAAGCTTTTGGACTTAGGGGTGAATGTAGATGACATAGCCTTTTTAGTCTCTACCAACAAAGATGGACAGACATTACAAGAAGCCTGTCAACATGAGGGGATAGAAGTACTTTTAAAGACCTCTTCTTCGCTCAAAAATATGCCTAAAATTGCTGCCCTTGTCGCGATGACAGAGTACCTTTTCTTTGGAGAAAAGATAGACGCACAAGCGATGCTGCTTAATGTGGGTAAAACGCTAGATGAGGTAGATGTCTCATGGTTTTCTGCATTTATGTCTCCTTTGCAAGTGGTAGATAAGCTTGTGCGTGAGTTTGGGTATTTTGATGAGGACTTGAATGTATTGAAACTTTTAGAGTTTGCATCTGCTTACAATGACATACCTACTTTTGTAGAGGAGTTTAAAACCTCTAGCATCGCCGTAGCGTCCAACACTGTACATGGTGCAAAAATCATGACCATACATGGCTCTAAAGGGCTAGAGTTTGAGTATGTCATACTGCTAGACAAACTCACACGCAAAAACGCTGACAAATCAGCACTGCTGTACCACTACGATGAAAGCCTGCATATAGACAAGATACTCTACCGCACCAAAGGTAGAGAGAACTTTGACGCAGAGTATGCACAGATAGTTGAAGAACGTAAGGTTTCCTCAGCTAAAGACAGTATGAATGTACTGTATGTAGCACTCACTCGAGCGGTAGAGGGGATGATAGTGATACGAAAGCCAAAAGACTCTATCTTTAATGCCTTGGGTATGGAGGTGATGTCTATTGGCATATTAAAGCCAAGTAGGGGGCGATTGCCATCGCACCAATCAAATGAGAAATTAGAAATGAGAAATGATGGTGGGCACACGGAGTCTGCTATTGTTATTAGCAATTACGGTACACAAGAAACGTTAGAACATGAAGAAGAAGATGAAAAAGACTATGAAGCTATACTCTTTGGTATAGCATTGCATTATGCTTTAGAGATGCTAGGAAGTTTTGATGAAGTGAGCATTGCTATCGCCATGACTGCTCTACAAAACAGATACGGACAGCAGTTAAGAGATGAGCAAATTAAAGAGATAGAAAAACGTGTGAAAAGTTTGATAGATAACGCTGAGTTTCAAACACTATTAAAAGGTGCAAGTATTCGTAAAGAACAGTCACTCTCCTATGAGGGAGAACTTAAGCAGATAGACTTACTTTTGGAGTATGAGGATTATAATCTGGTCATAGACTATAAGAGTTCTAAAAAGTACAGCTTGAAGCATCAGAGTCAGGTGGGGTATTATAAAAAAGCGATTGGGGATATTACGGGGAAAAGCACGGAGGGGATGATTGTTTATTTGTTGGATGATGGGATTGAATTATCCCAAATCTAATGATAACCCCACACCATAAGCAAAGTATCTAAT
>JALSPX010000168.1 GCA_026985755.1 Sulfurovum sp.
GTTTTTATCATAGTGTGTAGATGTTCTCTTTTGTGATTGTTTTTGTTCCTCTTGGCATCCTAGTATAAAGATTAACATGGCACTGAGTAGAGCGAATATTGTTTGTTTCATCTTTTTCCTTTGATGTATTTTACTTCAATAGATGTTAAATTTTACCATCTTGATATACTTTTCTCACAAATAAGAGTATTTTTATCCTATTTAATTTTACTTGTGCTATAATAACCATACAAAATTAACAAAAGGACATAATCATGCCAAAAATTAACAAATACGTAGACATCTCAGAAGTAGATAGAGAAGCAAAGAAAGACCTCATAGATAGACACTCACCATTTATCACATGTGCAGAAACAGCAACTGCTGGTGAGCCATTTGAAGTCACAGTAAAAATGGGTAACGAGTATACGCACCCAGATGATTTCGACCACTACATTGAGTCTATCACTCTTTTTAATGGTGAAACAAAATTAGCGCAGGCAACGTATGTTCCAGGAACACTTGGAAACATTAAAGCGCACAATACCACAACATTTACAATTATCCCAACAGGTAAAAAGCTCAAACTTGTTGCACATGGTTACTGTACAAAACACGGTATCTGGGAAGGTACTCCTGTTGAAGTAGCAGTAAACTAGTATTTCTAAAACATCTTCCCTCTTGGAGGATGTTTCTCGTTACACCCTATAATTTTAATTTCCAATACTCCTTATTATAAACTATACTAAACTTTTTCCCAAAATGGTTATGAGTAGTGCCAATTTTCTATTGACGGATTTGGGTTTTTTATCATATTTCTGATATGACATTTTTTAGATATAATATTTCGAATGAAGCAAAAGGGGGCTAGCGATGTTATTTGGGGGCATGATTCTATTCTTTATTTTAGGGGTAAATGCGTATAGTCAAGATTTAAATACGATACTATTCAATATACCTTCTACTGAAACTATTCTTTGGATAGTGTTATCTACTTTATTGGCTATAACTATCTTTTATTTTATGTTTTCTTCGAGGCAAATTAAACAATTGAAAAAAGAACAAATAGCTATGCAAAAACAATATGAATTCTTGGAAGAGAGTCAACATACATTGCTTGAAAATATGGGTGAAAATATTTATCATATTGCAAAACAAACTTTTAAGCAAACAACAAAACTTGTAGAAAAAAGTAAAAAAACCGTTTTGCATTCGGAAATTCAAGAGGTCATGCAGAATGAAAATGAGTTATTAGACGCTACAGGTGACCTCATACAATTTATGCAGTTAAAATCAAAAAAAATTATTATAAAAAATGAAGAATGTAATCTTAATCATATCCTCAATGAAACAATAGGGCTACTAAGTGACATTACAAAACAGCACCATACTGAATTGATTTTTGATGTGAGTAAAAATACACCCCACACTATTCTTACTGATTCATCTTATTTGAGTCAGATACTGGTAAATGTACTTAAGTATTATATACAGCACACACGAACCAATAAAGTACGTCTTCATATCAATACAAATTTTCAAAACGAAAAAAAGACTATATTATTTATCCACATTGAGGGCAGTCTTAAAATATCCAATATAGATACTTTTTTTGATACTACTTATGATGAGAAATCTGAAAAATATACAGGACTAAGTCTTTTTATTGCCAAAGAATTGGTCACACTTATGCAAGGAGAATTGTCAATTATAGAAAGCCAAAATAGTGATAATGTATCTATTCAACTTCCCATTAAAGAAATTATTGAAGCTAATAAAGCATACACACTAGACACAAATATCATCAATAAAAATATTTTAATCGTAGACACTGATAATCATTCTGCCATAGCTCTAGAAAAAAGACTTACCTATTTTAATATAAAACCTACCATTAAATCGAAAGATGAGTTTCATCAAAATATTCCCAAATTTGACAACTATGATATCGTCATGCTTAATGAAAAGTGCTTTACCCCTAAAATAATACATATCTTAGAGTTAGCAAGAAAAGATCATGCCTTTAAGATAATAGCCATTGTTCCTCTTTATGACGCTTCTAACTATACTCCTCAGTCTATCATTGACTCAATACTCTATAAACCATTTTCACCAGAGTATATTTTTGAACTTTTAACACATTTATACGCTTCGAAAACAGAGAAACAAAACACTACACTCACTATTCATAAAGAACCATTTTTGGAAGTATATGGGATTAACCTAGATGACTTCTCCCAATTTCAGGGTAATCATTTGCTATTAGTGGAAGATAATCTAATTAATCAAAAACTGATAAAAAGTGTTTTATCAAAATCTCATTTAAAAATAGATGTCACCTCTAATGGAGAAGAGGCACTCTCATTTTTAGAAGATAACCCCCATGTTGATTTTATTCTTATGGATATTAATATGCCAATTATGGATGGGTACACTGCCACTGAACATATACGAAAACAAGAGAAGTTTGACGCTATCCCCATTGTTGCATTAACAGCACTGATTGCTGATTATGAAATAGTCAAAATGTTTAGTGTGGGTATGAATGGTTATTTATCTAAGCCTATTAATCTAGGAAAACTTTACTCAGCATTGAATACATTTCTATCTAAAAAAGAGATAAGAGAAGATAGCTATAATACAGACAATATAGACACTACCAAATTAATAGGGCTTAATGCAGAAGATGGATTAGCCTCTATGCATCACAATACTTCTTTATATAAAGAAGTATTATCAGAATTTATTGGTGCATATGAAAAGAGTGACATTGTTTTTGATTTATTAATTAAAAATAAAAGATATGCTGAAGCAAAAAAATTATCACTTGATATCAAAGGTTTAGCCGACACCATAGGTGCTAAAGATATATCTGAATTATCTAATGATATATATAACCAACTTATCTATCATAAATATGATAAATTAGAGAAATCTTGTAAGAAGTATGCTACATTATTGGATAGCCTTAAAGATTCTATCAACATATATTTAAAAAATGAGGTATAAAAGCGTTATTTATCTATGCATCTATAGCGAATATTTTTTAGATATAATTATCGTATTATTTTTACAGGGAGTATACACATGAACGAAATATCGGCATTTATTATGCAACATCAAATCGAAACACTGCTGCTTATCTTTGCTATAATAGTTATGGCATTTGTCATCACACATTGGAAAGAGGTAAAGTTTTGGTGGCTAAACTTCTCTTATAATTTTCCTATTTTTGGTAAAATATCTACCTTAGCAAAAGATATAGAAGGATTTGATGAAAATCATAAGTGGTTTTATTCAGAAGAGCGATTATGTCGGGATTATTATAATTTTTATGAAAAAGCAGATAAAGACTCTGAAAGTTTTGATGAAGCAAAAGCCTATTTACATTCTGTAGGTGAGCTGGGTAGAAAACCGACGCCATCTTTTATTTGGATTATGATTTTTCTTCTTGTCATTGTAGAAGCTTTTGGTTTTGCCTATGTACTTGCTGGATTTACTATACCTGGTGCGAGTGAAGCAACGCAACAAAAAGGTGCTATAGGTGTAGCGGCTATGCTCGCTATATTATTGGTATGGCTTACACACCTTACAGGACAAGAGTTACATAAAAACTCACTTATCAAAAAAATACGTCGATGGTATAAAAATGACAATGCTGGTGGTTCAAATTGGAGAGACCTTAAACCTGATGAGCAACTCATTACTATTGATAATACCTTTGATGATGAAAAATCTCCCAACTACATACGTATGCTTAACCGACTTGATGTCAATGATAAAGTACAAGCGACGTATACTAAAACGATCTTAACACTTATCTTTATAGGAGCAGTAGCAATAGGAGCAACATATATCAGACATATTACACTACAAAATGAGATAGCATCAGCCCATGAGAGTGCTATCAACATCTTCAATGATGATGCTTCTCCTTTTGGAAATAGTAGTGATGCAGATATGGGTGCGCTCTTTGGAGATGATGAAACGAAAGGTGCAGAAGATGATTTGGCTTCACTTTTTGGTACGGAAGAGACAGAAGCAAAGAGTACATCAAGTACTGATGCGACTAAACTGACTCCTGAAGATATCAATAACCAAAAAGGTGGTGATGCGACCTTTGTGATACTGGGACTTTTATTTGTATTTATACAAATACTTGGTATCTTTTTTGGGATGCACTATGACTATGCAGGACGTGAGTCAAAAGAAGCCTATGAGTGCCTAAGAGGATTTAGTACAAAAAAAGCATTTCTCGCTTACTATGAAAAAACCAAGACACACATTGCCAGAGTAGCACAAAAACAGCTGCAAAAGCTACAACATAAAATGAATATTATTAATGATAACTCTGGAACAGATGCTGAAACAACAGCTATTCTTAAAAACAATAAAGATAGAACCTTTAGACAATATCTAACATTTGAGGACAAATAATGCAAAAACTTTTTTTTACATTCACAATACTATTAAGCACTCTACTTCTTGCACGTAATGATGTACCAAGTTGTTATCATGCACTCAAAATAGATAATCCAAACCCTACAGCTCAAAAAGAGTTGTTTATTTTAGTAGACCAAACTACCCCACTCGATAAAAACATGATGATATATATCTACAAAAATATGATGAAATTTATCAAAAATGGCTATGCAGTGACCATTGCTTCTTTTTCTGCCAATGCCAATGGAAAATATACAGATGTTACTTATGCAGGTAAACTTGAAAACCTTTTACCTGAGCGTGATAAACACAATATTCCTAAAAAAACATTACGAAAATATCAAGGCTGTATGAATGGACAGTACAAATACGCCAAGAAAAAAGCCACCAAAGCACTAGTACGTACCCTAAAAAGTGCCAACAAGAAACTCCCACACTCTGATATAATAAAATCCTTGGACGATATATCTAAACACATTATCAAACCATCAAGTGCTGGTAAAAAAGTGGTATTGTTGGTCTCTGATATGATCGAACATTCGTCTATCACTTCATTTTACCACCAAGGAAGGATTAAAAAAATAGATGTTAAAAGTGAGATGGATAAAGTCAATACATCTGGTTATTTAGCTGATTTTTCTGGTGCAGATATTTATGTAATAGGGACAGGGATTATAGGTAAAAAAGGATACAGGGATGCAAAAGCGATTAAGAGATTGACTGACTTTTGGCAACAATACTTCAACGCAACACATGCCAACCTAAAAGCACTTGGGACACCTATGCTTTTAGAAGATATATTATAATACTTCAATAAATAGAACACTATCTGCAACATTAAGACGCATAGAGGTATAATACCTCTATGAAAAACCTCAAAAATGCCCTCCTACTCAAGCAATTGTATCAGCTAAAGCAATTAGGATATCAATATACATCTGTTAGCCCATATAGAGAAGACGAACCTAATTTTACATTGCCAAATACCCTGAGTGCATTAAAAAATCAAGCCAGAGAGTGCCATCTATGTAACCTAAGTAAAAGTAGACAAAAAGTTGTATTTGGAGAGGGAAATCCAGATGCAAAATTAATGATAATAGGCGATGAACCCAGTAGCAGTGACGACAGCACGGGAAAGATATTTACAGGTCGAGCAGGAGAAATGCTGACTAAAATGTTAGAAAATGTATTGGGTCTAAGTCGTAATGATGTCTATATCACCAATCTTCTAAAATGTAAAGGTCCAACGATGCAAGAGCCAT
Organism: Sulfurovum sp.; assembly: GCA_026985755.1. Classification (GTDB taxonomy): domain Bacteria; phylum Campylobacterota; class Campylobacteria; order Campylobacterales; family Sulfurovaceae; genus Sulfurovum. The sequence goes on from JALSPX010000168.1 coordinate 5,685, forward strand.
TACCTAGCCATGCACATACTTGTCACCCCTACCTACTCAAAGAGATAGAACTCATAAAGCCTAAAATCATTATAACTTTGGGTGCATTGGCATATGAGTACCTCACTGGAGATGATACCCCTATGGAAAAAATAAAAGGTATTATCAATACCCAAAAAAATTATCTCATTATGCCCACATACCATACAAATCATTTACTCAGAAACCCTGGTGCAAAAAAAGAAGTATTCGAACATTTACAACAAGTGAAAGCACTTATTTAATTTTTATTTTTTTCTTTCACCTCAGGTTCGATAAACTCACCTTTTATAAGCCCCGCTTCATGTAAAAATTGTGAGGGTTTATAATCTATCTTTTTTACCTTGTCAAATTTTGCCAATGAGAGATAGAGTTTGTCTTTTGCTCGGGTAACCGCTACATAAAAGAGTCTACGTTCTTCTTCTATACTAGACATCATCTTTCTATTGGGAAAACGACCATCTACGAGGTCAATGACATAAACCTCTGGAAACTCTAAACCCTTGGAAGCATGTACAGTGAGGAGGTTCACGCCTTCACCTTCACTCAGTTCGTTTCCTCCTAGTACCATTGCATTTACAAAACGTCTAAGATCCTTGTATTGTCGAGATATGTTCAATAACAATATTGCTTTACGGTCAATACGTTCTTTGGCTATACGTTTTTTCTCTTCATCTATTTCACCTGTTTTAAGCCGTCCTCTTTGGACTGATAATAACTCTATAATACTTTTATATAAAGGGGAAGATATGGCATTCTGTAATATATCTGCAGGATTTTGTAAGTGATGCACTGCATGCATGAGTGTATGAAAATCTCTGAAATATGTTACCGCATCAGGCAGTAATTTTGGGTGCTTTAGTAGTGGATGTTTCATGAGACTATCATCTAGTCCTAAACTAGCAAATCTCGCAGCAGACCCAATCTCTTGATCATCATCAAAGAGTCCTAACTGTACATTCTTATTCGGGTTTAGTTTTGGTAAATCATGTACTTTTGGAAAAAGTACACCTTGCATAAAATATCCCTCTCCAAAATGTAAAAAACATTGAAATAACTCTTTAGAAAGAGCAGAACCAACGCCTCGTGCATACTCAAAAACATGTATAAACGCCATCATGTCTTTTGGATTCACTAGCAATGAGAGTATGTCTAGTAAAAACTTAATCTCTTTAGTGTCAAAAAATCCAGTGCCCCCTTTACGCTTACATGCAATACCATACTCACGTAGTGAAGCCTCCACACCATCTGCTGAGGAGTTGTTTCGAAAGATAACAGCAATTTGATTATTGGGTACATGTGTATGTTTGATATTTTGTGCTATAGACTGATATTGTTCAAACAAATCATTATACATCAGTAGTTTTGGTGGGTGTGTTTTTCCATGTCTACCCACTTCCAATTTTTTAGGATAGATACGTTCATTTCGTTCTATCACACGGTTAGCAAGCGAAAGGATAGGCGCAGTCGAACGGTAATTCGTTTTGAGTGTATGCACTGTTGCATTGGGATAACGTATTGCATAGGTAGCAATATTTTCAATATTTGCACCATTAAATGCATAAATACTTTGATCATAATCACCCACACAAAAGAGTGACTGAGGCTCCAAAGCATCGATGAGTGCAGATTGCAAAGTATTTGTATCTTGATACTCATCTACCAATACTTCAGAAAAATGCATCTTTTTTTTAGCCAATTCATCTTTCATACGTAATAACAAATCATTAAATGATGCAAAACCATACTCTATTTTTTCTCGTTCAAACTCCTCTGCAATATCTATATATATATCCATTACAGGCTCATGATCAGGATACTTCTGTAAAAACCAAACATCAAAACTCTCCAAAGAGGCATTTTGATACAAAGAATATTGTTCATAGAGGTGTGTAGCTGAGAACTGTTGTATAGAAAGATTCATACGTTCAAAATTACGTTTTTCATAAATACTTCTAAAGAGTGTTTTTAATTCAGCAGGTTGTTTGAGTGCTATATTTGGATAGATCTCTTTTAACCAACGATAACTTACTGCATGAAAGGTACCTGATTCTATCTTTCTTACTATCTTTTTAGAAAAATAGTGCTCTAGACGATCTAGCATCTCTCCTGCTGCTTTATTTGTAAATGTAAGTAGTAAAATAGTTGATGGATCTACACCAGAATGTAACAAATGACCAATACGTCCAACAATGGTAGAGGTTTTTCCTGTACCCGCAGAAGCAATAATCAGATTATATCCCAAAGGTGTAGTTGCAGCCAAAAGCTGTTCATCATTAAGCGTAGTGAGTGGCATTAAAACAAAGTATCTTTTGGTACATCTACTCTTGCAATTAAATCCTTATAATGCTCTACATTTTGAAATGCTTTTTCATATCTCCAACGTAAAACAAATTCAATAATTTCATTTTTGAGTTTTATATCTAGAGTTTCCGCTTTTCCGAAATAGCCCAATGAAATATTTTTGGCTTTTTTCTTTCCATTTTTATCAGGTTCATAAGTAATAGCAATAATCTGAATATATTTACCTTCACGTACTTCCCCAAAATCTTCTTCTTTTAATCCAATGCCTGAAAGGTTCATCGCTTTATACATAAAGATATTTTTAAAATCTGGAGACTTTTCAAATATTTTTAGTTTATCATAAAGTATTTTCACACGATTAATATTTTTTGATCGTGTGTCTTCACTTGTAGCAGTATATTTTTTCTCTACACGTTTAGGAGTACTAGTTACAATCTTTTTTTCTTTTTTTTGAGGCAAAGGTGTTATTGCAGAAGTCTTTTTAGCGTGTTCGGGTATCTCTTTAGCCGTTTTCTTCTCTTCAATAGAAGGTTTTTCCTTTTGCTCTAACTTATCTTCCAATAGACTAGTCAGTGCCTTAAGCTTGTCTAAACTACTTGACATGTTTTCCTTTCAAAAAAGCTTTTATGCGCTACCAGCTTTATATATTAGATAATATTGTACATCATATTTATTAATAAAGAGATTAATTATACTTAATAATATCAATATTTTATTTTTTAATGTGAATAAAACAGCAGTATAATATTAATAAATATAATACTTGTGCTTCCTCTCCTTAACCTATCTTTAGATAGAATCTATTTCATTAAATCGAAGGTGGATTATTATATGGATTACTTAGAAATCATTGGTGGTAAAAAGCTCAGTGGCAGTGTGACAATCTCTGGAGCAAAAAATGCCGCTTTACCTATCATTGCTGCGACTATACTTTCAGACAAACCTCTTAAACTTACAAATCTACCAAATGTGGTAGATATTCGTACCTTACTTAAGCTACTGACTATGCTTGGGGGATATGTAAAACATCATGAGACCACTGCAGAGATTGATAACAGTACAATCAATTCCACAAAGGCTGTCTATGAAATAGTCTCACAAATGAGAGCTTCTATTCTAGTACTTGGTCCTTTATTGGCACGCTTTGGAGAGTGTGAAGTCTCATTACCAGGGGGGTGTGCTATCGGACAACGCCCAATAGACTTACACCTTAAGGCGCTTGAAGCTATGGGAGCCCATATAGAAATTAAAGGTGGATATGTCCGTGCTGAAGCAAAAAATGGACTCAGAGGTGCCAAAATTATTTTTGATAAAATTACCGTCGGTGGCACAGAAAATATTGTTATGGCGGCAGCACTTGCACATGGCACTACCACCATTATTAATGCCGCCAAAGAGCCTGAAGTTGTACAGCTCTGTGAAATGATAGCTAGTGCAGGTGTAAACATACAAGGTATAGGTACCAATGAACTTACTATTGAAGGTACTGGTGGCAAAACATTGGCTTTTGATACGATTGAAATTATACCTGACAGAATTGAGGCAGGAACCTATCTATGTGCTGGTGCAATAACACAATCCACTATTACACTCAATAAAGTCAATCATGAACATATAAGAGCATCCATTGATAAACTTGAATCTATGGGTTGTACATTTGAATTAGCAGACGATAGTATTACAATCCATCCTTCTGACACATTAAACCCTGTTAATCTTATTACTATTGAATATCCTGGTTTCCCTACAGACATGCAAGCACAATTTATGGCATTGGCAGTGATGGCAAATGGCGAAAGTCTTATCGAAGAACGCCTATTTGAGAATCGTTTTATGCATGTAAGTGAACTCAACCGCTTAGGCGCAGATATATGGCTCAAAGGGAGTACTGCTGCTGTAAAAGGGGTAGATAAACTCTACGGAGCTGATGTAATGGCAACAGATTTAAGAGCATCCTCTGCACTTGTATTGGCTGCATTGGTTGCAGAAGGCACCACACATGTTAGACGTATCTATCATCTTGATCGTGGCTATGACAATCTAGAAGGTAAGCTTGCTGCCCTTGGTGCAAATATAGTAAGGAAAAAAGAGAGACATTAATCTTCTTTTATCTCTATCACTTCAATAGTTGCAGGGAAACCTGGACCTATAGCGTTTTTAAGAAGTTTGGCTTCTAACTTCACACTTTTATTTTGATGTATCATCAAATTAAATGTTTCTCTATTTTTTATCTTGTAACTTCGTTTTGTTTTTTTGTCATAGATACTTAAATATGAATGAGGAGATGATCCTTTCATCGTAATTTTGCCTTCTAAATCCATAGACTCTCCATTGGTGCATCCCATCAAAAAAAAGATAGCTATCATACCTGCAATTTTTTTCATTTTTTCTCCTATTTCACTATGAGTGTCGCTTCAGTTTTCCCATTGAGCC
>JALSPX010000169.1 GCA_026985755.1 Sulfurovum sp.
CTATGACATCGTCTATGTCGATGATGACATTTTTACCTAGCAGGGGTGCATTGACAAAGGGTACGTTAAGTGGGTCATGCCTACGTGTCTGGTCGATGCCTTTTTTCTTCGCATCTACCAAGGCACAGGTTATGCCCCACTCCTCACCCTTGCCTAAGAGTTTTTCAGGGTCTTTGAGCACAAAGGCAAGCCCTATCACCGTGGCTATAGAGGAGAGCGTGATGTAACGCTTCTCAAAGTTCAGCCGTATCTTTAACTCTCCATCTTCATCTCTAAACACCACACCCTCAGACTGTATAGACCCAGCATCTGACCCTGCTTCAGGCTCTGTGAGTGCAAAACAAGGGATATCTCGACCGTCTGCCAGCCTAGGCAAGTAGTGCTCTTTTTGTGTCTCTAGTCCATAGTGTAACAGCAGTTCAGCAGGCCCTAGTGAGTTAGGTACCATCACGGTGATGGCAAGTACTTGTGAATGAGAAGCGAGTTTTTCTATGACACAGCTATGCCCATAGGCAGAAAACCCAAGCCCTCCATACTCTTTGGGGATTATCATCCCAAAGAACTTCTTCTCTTTAATGTACTGCCACACCTCTTTTGGCAAGTCTCGACTCTCGAACACTTCCCAGTCAGAAGTCATGGCACAGACTTCGTTGACTTCGTGGTCTATAAAAGCTTGTTCTTCTTTACTCAAAGTCGGGTAAGGGTTAGCAAATATCTTCTCAAAGTCAGGCTTCCCAGAAAACAACTCCCCCTCCACCCACACATCACCAGCCCTAAGTGCGGTCTTTTCGGTGTCAGATATTTTGGGAAGGAGTCCGTTTTTTTCTATGAAGCTAAAAAGGTTTTGGGTAATGAGCTTCACCCGTGTAGGCTTATGCAAAAACACCACCCCAAGCACCACACCCACAACCCACCAAAACACCGAAGCCCCCGTACCAAACAAAAGCACACCCAATGCCACAAACCACCCCCACAAAGGAACAGAAAAATATGCCAAAGCCAAAGAGATGAGAAGAATAGAGAGTAAAAGAATCATAACGTGCCTCCTAGATTTTGTTATGATTTATGATACTGCTTTGGGTGTGGGGTTGGTGTGGAGTTTTGCTATACTACTCTTTAGATACTTTAGCTTAAAGGATTACTCATGAAACTCTCAATGCAAAATATTGCAGAAGAAATTAATAATTTATCAAAAAATTATGATATTGGAGAACTTCAAAATATACGAAAAAAATTACATCGAGCACAAAAACTTGCATCCAAAAATATTTTTGATAAACGTACAATATCTGATAATTGGGCTTTCCATTATGGAGGTAGAAAAGAGTTACAATTTAATATTGGACTTGAAACAATTAACGATAGACCTCATATTAGATTTGGAGTTGCTTTCTCCCTTGAACTTAGTCAATCATTACCAAAAATTGATATTTTAATACCCAAAATTGCTCTTTTTAATGAGTATCTATATGAGTATTTATCTAATTTTTCAAATATGAAAATGTGGTATTACCAAAATGATGAAAAAAGTTCTGAATATGTTCCATCTATCATTCCCGATGCTTTAGTTAAAAAAGATATATTTATATTTCTTGGAATCGTCCAACCGTATGATGACTTAAACTATAATGAAGCTATACAAGTAATGAATAGACTATTGCCCTTATATATTTTCACTGAAACTAATCAAAAAATTAAATACAATGATAATATAAAAGACTTTTGCTTTACATCAGGATGTACAAAAAAATTATCATCAACAACAGCTAACTTAGCTCAAAAGAAATTAAATATCTCTTTACGACATAATGATATTCAATCTATACTATTTGATAAACTCTCTAAAGAATATGGTACAGAAAATGTAGGTACAGAAATTCCAAATGGTCAAGGAGGTTATATTGATTTAGTAGTGAAAGATAATAAACAATATCATTTTTATGAAATAAAAACAGCACATACTGCAAAGTCTTGTATAAGACAAGCAATAGGTCAATTACTAGAATATGCATATTGGTCAGGCAATATAGAAATTAGTAACCTAATAATTATAGGTGAAGCCCCTATAGATTCAGAGACAGAAACCTATATTAAAACTTTAAAATCAAAATTTTCATTACCAATTAAGTATGAATCAATACAATTATAATTTAACTTGTTACCACGTTACGAGACTGTGCAAAAACACAGTCTCTACACGTGGTAATGCATACATTAATCCAAACCACAACATCGTCTTATTTTCACAACTCAATGATAATTTGATGTAGGTCGGGTTGCCCTCTACCCGACATAAACCATAACAACCAACCAATCAAAAATCTGTAAATAAATTTTGCATAGGTATATCAAATTTATATCATATGCAAATTGGCGTCGGGGAGAGGACACCCCGACCTTGAAAATATGACAATTTGAAAGATTTTCGCCTCATATCCAAAAACATCGTTATAATCTGCTTGTACCCTTTTAGGTTATGGGGTAGTGTTCTTCTTTTCGTTGAGTGGGTGGGCTTGTGTATAATTTTATGCTTCAAGCATAGG
>JALSPX010000170.1 GCA_026985755.1 Sulfurovum sp.
TGGATATATTGACGTCACACCTGAAGGAACCCTCCTGCATATTGGCATCACTGATATCAAGATATCTTACGGTTGAGTGTAGTTTTTTCAGGTAGGCAACCGTCTCATCGGCACTTCTGAGATCCGGGGCACTGACAATCTCAAGTAATGGTGTGCCGGCACGGTTTAGATCTACTTTTGAGATAGCACCGTCATGTATATTTTTGCCGGCATCTGCCTCTAAATGTGCCTCGGTAATATTAATGATCTTCTCAGTGCCATCATCAAGGTTGATTTTTACTTTGCCATTACGCAAAATCGGCTCATAAAATTGTGTAATCTGATACGCACTCGGAGAGTCTGGATAAAAATATGACTTACGATCAAATCTACTTGCTTCGTTAATCTCGGCATCTACTGCATTGGCAAAAAGCATTGCCTTGACAGCTGCCTCTTTGTTTACTACAGGCAAAGCACCCGGTAAAGCCAAACAAGTAGGGCAAGTGTTGCTGTTTTGATGAGCAGAAAATGAAGTAGGACAACTGCAAAATAGTTTTGTTACTGTATTTAGTTGTATATGAACCTCTAGCCCAATGACGGTTTCAAACATCGCTATAACCTTGGAATAAAAATATAGTTAGTAATATTATATCGTTTTGCTTATTTGAGAGAGTTTGAAAATTTTGAAAGAAAAAGTATAACATAGAGGGTGCAATGCACCGTCTCTATTTATATTAGAAATCGTATGTTACGCCTGCCGTAAATACATTTGCCTTGATTTTTGAAGGCCCTGAATTATGCAAAAGATTTGTATAGTCTGCCCATACACCAAATCCCTTTTCATCTGGCCCCTGACCATCATTTTTAGCATGCAAATCATACTCAAAACCAAGACCCAAAGCTATACCGTTTTTATCATAATCTCTCTGAACACTATTGTGTGTACAGTGAATATTTGTATGACCATAACCAATCAAACCATATATATTTATATCGTTGCCCAAATAGTATTGTGGTTTGAGATATATACCATAGTGAGTAGTCTCAGCGAAGTTTTTATTCCACTTTGCTTTAAGATATCTTGCTTCTACACCAATATATTTATTAAAATCATAACCTATTCTGCCAACAAAGCCCAAAGAATTATCTTTCAATCTTGTGCTCTGGCATGGACATTCTCTGCTGTTAAGCGCCCAGACGCCACCCAAACCTATATAAAATGGGTTTACAGTTGCTACAGGAAGCACTTCAGACTCTACTGGAGCCACATTTTTTCCCGCAAACAATGCACCGCTGATCAGAACAGTTGATAAAGCAATTCTTGTGATTGTCTTTTTCATTTGTTACCCCTTGTTTTTTTGTTTACATCATATTGCTCAAGGCAATAATGCCTAACTATATATAGGTCAACTAAATAGAGTATAAACATTTATTGACCTAACCCCTTGTTTTTACTCGACAACTTTAGCATCTTTAATATTAAAAAATACTGAAATTAAATTAAAAAATATGAATTTTTTACTATTTTTACTATTTTTCAATGTTAAAAAAAGGCTTTATTTATACTAAATTGTAGAGATTAAATTCCCATTATATGGCTATTTTAGTAGCCCTACCCTACTCTATGATTATAAATTTGATGAAGTTTGTTGCTATTTGAAGAGGTTTAGAAAGAGAACAATAGTCTCTTTCTTTTAAGCAGATTAGAGTGCATCGGCTGCATGCTCTTCATCGTGCACAAGTGCTCCGGCGAGATACACATAAGCAAGTATCATAAATACAAATGTCTGAAGAAGTGCCGAGAATGTCAAAAGTAGGTATGCAGGAAGAGGCACTATCCAAGGAGCCAGCATCAAAAGAACCCACAAGAAAAGATCATCACCCTTCATATTACCAAACAAACGGAAGCTTAGCGAGATGATTCTTGAAAAATGAGATACTATCTCTATTGGAAACATCAAAGGAGCCAATAGTTTAACTGGTCCCATAAAGTGGGCGAAGTATTTTATTACTCCATTCTCTTTGATGCCTTCATAGTTGTAATACAAAAATACAATAACAGCCAAGACAAGCGTCACATTGATATTGGCAGTCGGTGACTCAAAACCTGGTATGATACCGATGACATTGGCAATAAATACAAATACACCAATAGTAGCCACAAGTGGAAGATATTTGCGTGCCAGCTTCTCACCTATGACATCCTTGCCCATAGCAATAACACCCTGCAAATAAGCCTCCATCACATTTTGAGTACCAGTAGGAACTGCTTTGAGGCTCTTTGTAGCTTTGTATGCTACAAAAACAGTTATCAATAAGACCAAAACAAGGTGAGCAATAAACATGCCCACACCTTCACCATTGTGACCACCAAACAAAGCACCCAAATAGGTATAAACACCTTCCATACGAAAACCTCTTATGATTAGAATTTGATAGGATTATAGCCCATTTTTGCTTATGGCACTTTGGAAAGCATAAATTTATAAAGCAAAAAGAGAAATTGTTACTATTAGTGCATCACAACATA
>JALSPX010000171.1 GCA_026985755.1 Sulfurovum sp.
TTTAAGTTTGATATAAAATATCTCTTTTATTATCTACTGTTTGCAATATTTTTTAAGCCCAAATTATGCATTAGAATCGTTCAAATTCTCTAAAGGCTTAGTGCATGGGTGTTTGCAAAGAATTTGAGTTTAACCCAAAGGTTAATCGATGATTCTTTGTGAATGCCCATGTGCTAATGCTTTGCAGAAGATGGATGATTTCTAATGCATATTTTGGGTTAAGCATAATGCAGAGTGTGCTTAGTTGTACCTAGATTTTGTATGATTTAAGTGAGATGTACATCAGGTACATCGAATAAAAACGCCTGAAAGAATAGGTGCAAATAAGCACGCTATTGATGATTTTTGGTGGAGAATATCGGGATCGAACCGACGACCTCTTCGCTGCCAGCGAAGCGCTCTCCCAGCTGAGCTAATTCCCCTGATTTGTAGAAAAGTATTTTAGCATAAGGTAGTGAAAAGTTTACTTTCACCCCAAATTTTAGTGGGAGTAAACTCTCTACTTCCTACACTCTAAGTAGAATCTTAAACTTGAAGTACCGTGAAATTTAAGTGGGAGTAAACGCTCCACTTCCTTGGTGGCTGCGCTTGTCGAAGTCAGCCTGTCGAAGCTATGAACGCTCTGTTACTTCTAGTAGGTGGTAGCCAAACTGCGTTTTCACAGGGCCATGTACCACACCTACCTCATCATTAAATACCACTTTATCAAACTCTGGTACCATCTGCCCTTGAGAGAAGGTTCCTAGCTCTCCGCCTTTTGCTCCTGATGGACACGTAGAGTTCTCTTTTGCTGCTTGCTCGAAGGTCATCTCACCTGAGTTTATCTTCTCTTTGAGCTCTTTACAGAATGCTTCGTCGCTTACGAGTATATGTCTTGCTGATGCTGTTGCCATGGGTTATCCTTACAATAATTTTTCATCAAACGTCACGAGTTCACCACGTTTGAGTTTGGGAATTATATCGGTTTTTATTTTACGTATGATAAAACTCTTTTTTTGATAATGCATCGTCGTATCTGATACCACATTTCTAAGCTTGGTATCATAATGCTTAATAAGGAAGTTTCTCAATACATTTTTGAGCTCCTCTTCATTCATCACTTGAAAAGTATCATCCACAGAAAGACCCACGAGATGAGGATGCTCTTTTTCTCCTGCTAACAATGCACTAAACAAGCCCTCATATTGACCAAACATACTTACATCCACCACATTGAGCACCGTATCGATATATTCTGGTTTTTCAAGTAAGGTCTTTAAAATACCCAACTGTGCCACATCATCTCTACGTTCTGAAAAACGCTCTTTGGCTTGTGATATATTGGCTTGCTTGTCAAACATCGCTGCTGTTACCCCCAGTACCGTAGATGCCAATGGGATATAGGCATCCTTGATGATCTGGCTTAAACCCTCTAAAAACTGCTTGACCGCCCTAAACGCTGCCTCTTTTGCACGTGGGTCATTAAGGTCATAGCCTTCACATATTTTTTCTATGACAAAAGGGATGAGGGGTTTGGCATCTCTTAGCAGTGTCGCTACTTTTTCACTCTGCCCCTTGGCGATGAGATCTGCGGGGTCTTGCCCATCAGGAAAGAGTACGACCCCACCATCAAAGCCTGCTTTGCTTAGCATATCTGCGGCTTTAAGCGCTGCTGCTACCCCAGCTTTGTCCCCATCATAGGCAAGGATGACTTTGGGGTCACCCTTGCGTAACATAGGCAAATGCTCGGGAGTCAATGCTGTGCCCATCCCTGCTACGGCTTCGGTAAAACCCGCTTGGTGAAACATCACTACATCGAGGTAGCCCTCACAGACAATGAGCTTTTTATTTTTATAGATACTCTCTTTTGCCAAGTGATATCCATAGAGCAGACGTGACTTATTAAAGAGTTTTGTCTGAGGGGAATTGATATATTTTGCTGGATGATTGGTGATGGTTCTTCCTCCAAAACCAACGATAGAACCACTGGCGGCATAGATAGGAAAGGTAATACGCTCTACCAAACGGGCATAGTAGCCCTGCCCATTTTCACTCTGCGCGATGATACCTGCTTCGGATGCTTGAGGCAGAGGCAAAAGTGAGGCTTGTAAAAACTGCATCACTTCACTCCCTGAAGGCACATACCCTATCTCAAAACGCTCTATAGAGTTTTGGCTTACCCCTCTGTCCAATAAATACTGCATAGCAGTTTGGTTACGAGAAAGGTTCTTGACATACCACTGCCCTATCGCCTCTAAGATACGTTTACTGTCTGAGTAATCTGAACTTCCTTGGGTGTATTGCAACGAAAAGTTAAACATATTGGCAAGTTTTTCAATCGCTTCTGGATAGCTTAATTTCTCTAGCTCCATCACGAACTTGATACTATCTCCACCGACACCACAACCAAAGCAGTGGTACATCTGCTTGCTAGGGCTCACCACAAAAGAGGGTGTTTTTTCTCCATGAAAGGGACAGTTTGCTTTATAGTTAGCCCCTGCTTTACGTAACTCTACAAAGCTACCTACTACATCTACTATATCGATACTGTTTTTCAAAGACTCTATGGAAGCGTTATCTATCATAGAAGAATTATATCTAATTTGATATAATCTAATCATACTTTTTACAAGGACTATTTTGGAATCCATCTTACCAGCCTATAATGACCCACTTTTCTCTGTTATGCTCATTATTGTTATAGGGCTTATTATTGCTGTTGCAACATATGGTTGGGGGATTTACAAGCAACAAAAAGAGCAGGGAAATCTTCTAAAGTTTTTAGATAAGTTTGACTCTTCAGAGTGTGCACTGGATACGAAGAATATGCCTTACGAGGCACATATGCTAAGACCACTCTCGTTGCTTGCCAAAGCATTTGAAAATGCTGGAGAATATCCTAAAGCCATCTCTATCTATCTCCATCTCATCAAACATGTACCCGACGAGATAGCAAAAGTAGAACTTATGGAGCATCTAGGGAAAACCTATGTTCATGCAGGTTTTTTAGAACGAGCCCGAAGTATTTATACTGATATTTTACGCAAAAAACCTCGTAACATAAAAATACTTTATGCACTAGGTATTGTCCATGAAATGACACACAACTACAAAAAAGCCAAAGAGGTTATAGAGCCTCTAGAACTACTCAATGAAGATACCCATACACTCAAAAAGTTTTTAGAATATTTAGAGTTACAAATGCTCACTGATATTTCTACTGACGATAAAATTAAACAACTCAAGAAACTGTTGGAAGAGGAACCTTCTCTTTATAGAGAAATTGTCTCTACACTTCTCAAACTAAATACGCAAAAAGCTTGGGAAATCATCGACCCTGCACGTCTAAAAGAGGTACTTGATATTCTTTGGTTCTTACCTAATTCACAACTCGACTTAGATATAATAAAAAGCAACAATGCACTGACTACACTCTATTATGCAAAAGGGTATCTACCACGACCTCCTAAGTCCAAAGAGTCCAGTGGTGTATTTGCTTTAGATATGTTAGCCAGTGCGAGAGAAAATGGATTTAAAGATGGAGATTTGCACTTTTCATACTTATGTACAAAATGTAAACAGAGTTTCCCAGTAAGCTTTAAGCGTTGCCCTAACTGTATGGCAATACACTCTGTGAAAGTAGAAGAAAATATTGGAAAAGCACATGCGCAAACAGATTACTCTCTACTCTGATGGATCGAGCCTTGGCAATCCCGGACCTGGAGGCTATGGTGGCATACTGGAGTTTAAAGGTACACGCAAAGAGTACTCTGGTGCAGAGGCACATACCACCAACAATCGTATGGAACTCCTAGGCGTTATAGAGGGCTTAAAACTTCTCAAAGAGCCTTGCGATGTAGAAGTTGTCTCCGATAGCTCCTATGTCACCAAAGCCATCAATGAATGGCTAGAGGGCTGGGTACGCAAAGGGTTTAAAAAAGTCAAGAATATTGATTTGTGGGAAGCCTATTTGGACGCTGCAAAACCACATCATGTGCATGCTACATGGGTGCGCGGACACAATGGACATCCAGAAAATGAACGTTGCGACGAGCTGGCACGCAATGAAGCGGAAAGAATAAAAGCAACCCTGTAGGGGCAGACCCATGTGTCTGCCCTTTGACAACAAACAGAGGGTACACACATTGGTGCACCGCTACAAACATAAAGGAGAACACAATGAACGATTACAGTCACCTAGAAAAAAGACTGAACTATACATTTCAAGACAAGCAATTGATTATTGAGGCTTTGACACACAAGAGTCACAAAAAGCCTTACAATAATGAGCGGCTTGAATTTTTAGGAGATGCGGTACTTGACCTGATTGTAGGCGAGTATCTCTTTGCTAAATTTCCCAAATCAGACGAGGGTATTTTGTCTAAAATACGTGCATCACTTGTCAACGAAACAGGCTTTACACTATTGGCTAGACATTTGGGATTAGGTAACTATATCTACCTCTCTTTAGCCGAAGAGAACAACAATGGCAGAGACAAACCCTCTTTGCTCTCTAACGCTTTTGAAGCCATTATAGGTGCCGTGTATCTTGAAGCAGGACTGGATGTCGCCAAAAATATCTCTATCAAACTCCTAGAAGAGTGTCACCCAAAAATCGATTTACAATCCTTGTCAAAAGATTACAAAACTGCTTTACAAGAGCTGACCCAAGCCACACATGGGGTGACTCCAGATTATGAGATGCTCGGTTCTTCTGGACCTGATCACAAAAAAGAGTTTGAGATTGCTATTGTACTTCATGGCAAAACTATTGCCAAAGCCAAGGGCAAAAGCAAAAAAGAGGCCCAACAAAAAGCAGCACAGATTGCACTCAAGGAATTAAAAAAATGAATACCTTTGGTAAAAAACTCACCCTAACTACCTTTGGAGAGTCACATGGTAAAGCACTCGGATGTATACTCGATGGTGTACCCGCAGGGCTCAAAATAGATGAATCCTTTATTCAATCCGAACTAGATAGACGAAAACCAGGCAAAAACAAGCTAGAGACAGCCCGAAAAGAGGATGACAAAATGGAGATTCTCTCGGGTGTCTTCGAGGGGCTAAGTACGGGTACACCTATTGCCATGATTATCTTCAACGGTAATCAAAAATCAAAAGATTACGACAATGTCAAAGATCTCTTTCGTCCAGGGCATGCAGACTATACCTACTTTCATAAGTATGGACTACGAGACTACCGTGGAGGAGGACGCTCTTCTGCTAGAGAGACTGCCGCGCGTGTGGCAGGTGGAGCCATAGCCAAACTGATGCTCAAAGAGCTAGGCATAGAGATACAATCAGGTCTCTGCGAAGTCGATGGTATCAAAGCGAAACGTATCGACTTTGCACATGCAAGAGCTTCAGATATGAATGCTCTTGACCCCCAAGTAGAGCCTGCACAAGTAGAAGCCATCATGAACGCAAAAAATAGCCATGACTCTGTAGGGGGTGTGGTACTGACCACTGCTACAGGTGTGCCAGTAGGACTAGGTGAGCCACTCTATTATAAACTCGATGCCATCCTAGCCGAAGCGATGATGGGTATCAATGCTGCAAAAGCGGTAGAGATAGGTGATGGTATAGCAAGTACCCATATGCGTGGCAGCCAAAATAATGATGGCATTACCCTTGATGGATTCAAATCCAACCATGCAGGAGGGATACTCGGAGGTATCTCCAATGGAGATACCATAGTTGTCAAAACCCATTTCAAGCCAACGCCTAGTATCTTCCAAGAGCAAGATACCATCACCACAGATAACAAAGAGGTCAAGTGTAATCTCAAAGGCAGACATGACCCATGTGTCGCAGTACGTGGTACTATCGTTTGTGAAGCAATGATGGCACTGGTACTTGCAGATATGACCCTGCTCAATATGGGTAAACAAATGCAACATTTAACACATATATACAAAGGAGAACAGAAATAATGAAAACGAAACACCATCCAAACGAGGCATCATATGGCAAGTGCTAAAAAAATAGGCCTAGGCTTTGGTGCACTCGTCATTGCAGGCGCTCTTTACTATTTTACGATAGGGTCCACACAAATCACGCAAGAGATAAAACGACACATAGATAAAGAAGTTGCTACACTTTCCAACAAAGGTTTTAGTATTGAAAATAGAGAAGTCAAAGAGAAGAGTGAACATTTTGTCATCTCTTTTGATGATCCTAAAAAAATCGGTACATTTTTGATTGAAAAAGGTTTACAAATTTCTCTTTCTGATGCAGAAGTTCTCAAAGGCTTAAAACTAGGTGTAGATCTATTCTATCTAAAAGATGCATACTCTTCTATCTCTTTTGATGTCTACCCTCTGTCACTCCCAACGATAATCACTACGTCCACGAATAAAGAGAATGGGCAAAATACCTTGGCGCATATCCAAAAGCTCCTAGATAAAAAAACATTTTTGATGCACCTAGATGTTAATAAGCTTGGTAGTGCATTTAAGGGAAATTTGAAAGATATCAATGAAGTGATTGTCCAAGACGAAAAAAAGAAAAAAAATCTCACACTTGTGATGACAGGGTTTAGCTTTTCTGGTGAACTAAAAGAGAAATCTTTACACGAGATTAAACAAAAATTAAAAAAAATGAGTATGCAAATACCTCATGAGATGCAAATGAGTCTCACTGGCGTAGATGCTGCTTACACATTTACAGGTAAAACTGCTTTTGATTACCATGCGACATATACAATAGATACGCTCCAAACAGAGATAATCAACAAACTAAATCTTACAGCAACGGATTTAGTAACTAAAGCTGTTTCGAGTACCAAAGATGGATTGGCCAATGCAACGATGAAATCTACGATTAAACAAATAGATATTAAAGCAGCTACAGACAGCTATAGATTACATAAATTTGCTTTTGATATCACAACAAAAAATCTTGATGTCAAAGCTTTCGAGCAACTTCAAACTATAGATCCCAATGATGAAAAACAAGTCAAAGAGACCATTCAAAAATTCTTCTCTCGAGGTATCGTATTTGAAATACCTACACTTTCGGTAGCAAATATAGAGATAAATACCAACACGCTAGGTGGCTTGGATATGGAGGCACGTATGGCATTAGATAAATCTCTGAATATTCAAACATTAGAAAGAAACCCTATGGCATCATTAAGTGCTATCGATGCCAATATCAAACTATCACTCTCTAAAGAGATCTATGTGGTTCTAGCACAACAACCCCAAGTAATGATGATTGCGATGATGTTCCAACCTAAAGATGTCAATGGAAAAAAAGTCTATGATTTGCAACTTAAAAATGGAAAAGTACTTGTAAATGGCAAACCTATTTTGTAAATAAAGGTGGTTCATCCAGCACCTTTACCCTAAAGGTTTTACGATGCACAGGGCATCTGTCATACTTTGCCAGTGCCTCCATATGGGCTTTGGTGCCATAGCCCTTATGTTTTTCAAAGCCGTACTCTGGATACTCTTTTGCAAACTTTATTATTTCTCTGTCTCTTGTCACCTTAGCCAGTATACTCGCCGCTGATACCTCTGCTATTTTGTCATCCGCTTTGACCATCGTCGTAATGTTAGAGACCCCAAAAGTACTGTTACCGTCAAAGAGATAGTCAACCTCTTGTAAATGCTCTTGTATGCTTCGTAAACCTGTATGTAAACACTTAGAAATCCCCATCTCATCTACCTGCCCTGCAGAGAACGAGACGATGTGATAACGGCTATTTTCGATAATCAATGGATAGAGTGCCTCACGTTTCTTCTGTGTCAACTTCTTGGAGTCCATCAATCCCTCCACCTCATCAGTCAACACCACCCCAGCCATTACCAAAGACCCAGCAATGCACCCACGTCCTGCTTCGTCTATGCCACAAAGAGGTTTAGTGCCTAATGTCATAACAAACCCCTGTAGGGGGCGATTGCCATCGCACCTTCTATCGTTGGCATAAAGAAAAAGTTTCTATGATTGATTAAATTATTGGTGCGATGGCAATCGCCCCCTACGTGATATTGCATATTAATTGTCACCTCTGTCAAGTTTACAAAATTTCACTATCTCGTCAAACCTATCATCCCCATAATAATACTCTTCAAGCAGTGGGATAATCTTATATTCAAGTACAAAACCTAAATCATCATCGCTTTTTATCTTCATAAAGTAACTATGCCCTATCTGATAGTCTTCTCCTAAATCTTCTGTGATTTTTTTATTGAGTGCTATAAAAATATCTTTTGCTTTAGGGAATGTTATCAATACATCATTTGGCTTCATTTTTAAAAATGTAAATCTACGGCGTAAAGCAATGTCAATAAGTGCTATTGATTTATCAGTACTGTTCATTGTACCAATGATGTAGAGATTTGAGGGTATTTTAAAGGGTTGTTTTGAGTATGGGAGTGTCACTTCAAGGTTATCTCGTTTATCTTCTTCTATGAGTGTTATGAGCTCTCCGAAGATTTTAGAGATATTTCCTCTGTTGATTTCGTCTATGACTAGGTAGTAGTTTTTCAGCTCTGTATTTTGAGCTTGAAATTTTTCTTTATTTGTATCTAAAAATTTTTTCATTACGCCGTAAAGCTTAAAATAGTACGGTGCATTACCATGAGAAGGACTTTGAGACTCATATGTTGGCTTAATCTCTTGATAATGTGTAATATTACCTTGTAAATATGCATCAAAATCTCTTTTTATGATGTCTTTTGTCAACGATTGATGCTTAACCCTACCTCCAAGTCTAAAAGATTGAAAGTCGCCATTACTCTTTTTACTTACTTCTATACTCAGACCCTGCTCTAGCTCAAATTTTTCACTAGATTCTACACTATTAACAAAAGCATTTAAAAAGTTTTCAAAATCAAATTTTTTCTCTTTTGATACATTGTCTAAATTGTCTTGTGCTTGTCTAGCAATAATTTTGAATACCCCATCTACTAATTCAATGTTGCCTTCTTCATTAGGTCTAAACCCCTCTATAAAATCTTCATACCCAAAGCTCTGATGAAAAGTCACAAACTTTACTCTCTCTTTGATGTCTGATATGTCGACACTATCACTTTTCTCATTTAGCTTTATAGCTTCAAATATCTCTCTATCACCTTTACCATCTTCTATAAATCTGATAAGTTTATTGGTATTATGTGTTTTTCCCACTCCTGGAGAGCCGTAGAGGATTATGTTTTTAGTATTCATATTATTTTTTTCTTTCCTTTTCTGAGGTTCTTCGTCTAAATTAAAGATTTCATTAATTGCTTCTCTATTTTTAACTTCTCTAACTGTACTTGTTTGTCCAAAAGTTGAACTCGTAATTATTGGTGGATTTAATGCTTTCCATTCCACATCAAAACCACTATTATCATCAAATTTTTCTAGAACTTTACCAATAGCAAAAATTTTTAAACTTTTCCCTCTAATATTTCGTGTTTTTAGCGCAACTTTATCCCCAATATTCACCTTATTTTTAATCCAGTTCCTATGTTTGATTCCCTCTTTTTCCGAATTAGGATAGTCAGTCCACCACTTATTTTTTGCAAGAAATATATCATCTATTTTTTCATTTGTTCCTACTGCCCAATATTTTACTTTATTTTGCATAGTCTCCCTTTCATCTCTTCAACAAACTCACCATACCCACCATCAAATCCCAAATCCAAACTCTTCATCTTCAACCTTATCAATTTCTCCCCTTTTCCAAGCTCTAAATCATCATCTACATCTTCTATATGTTTAGGAAATAAAAGCATAGCATCTTGACAAAGAAGATTTTTGCCATATACATACATCTGATATTTATCATCTCGTTTTAGCTCTTTACGACTATTGACTTTTTTATACTTAGTATCAATGATGCACTCACTTGTCACAATATCTGGTTTCAATATCAAGCTTCCAAAACTTCCTTGCTTCTGTAGCTCTGTGCCACTATCTACCTCTTTATACAACCTACCCACAAACTTCTCAAATACCACTGCCATATCGAACAAAAAAGCAAAACTTTTGTCTGTTCTATGTTGTGTCATTGGGATGAGTTTTTGGAGTATCATAAGTGCCACTTCATAACTCTTCTTATACCTACTGTTCATACGGTCAAAATGTATGTTTAAACGTTTAAAATCTACATTGAAATACTCCACTTCATCAAGTACAGCTTCACACCTATGTAGGTTAGAGTAAGAGCTAAACTTCTTAAACACACGAATGGCATACAAGAAAAATCTATTTAGCTCATTATCCATAGAAAATTCATCAAATTCACAATAGATATTTTG
>JALSPX010000172.1 GCA_026985755.1 Sulfurovum sp.
GGATAGACTCACCTTCTATAAAAATATCAGCTTCAAAAATATCATCTCTTTGGTATGTTGCTACACCTTTGGGAGTTCCACTCATAATAATATCTCCATCTTCTAATGTCATAAAGGTTTGTATCTCACTTAAAATCTTGTTTGGCTTATATATCATCAAATCATAAGTAGCATACTGCACTAAATCCCCATTGATAGTAAGTTTCATTTCTAATGAGGTAATGTTCCCAGAAAACTTTACAAATTTACTCAATACAGCAGAGCCATCAAACCCTTTGGCACGCTCCCATGGTAAGCCTTTTTCTTTCATTTTGTTTTGTATCCCTGCCTTGGTGAGGTCAAACCCAAACCCGATACCCTCTATTTTATTCTCTTTGATAAGAAAACAAATCTCTCCTTCAAAACGACAATCCTCTTGGATGTATCTGAGCTTCGAAGTGATAGCTGAGTTGGGTTTGTTGAAAAGTACCATCATATCTGGCGTCTCATTATTGAGTTCTTTGATATGTTCTACATAGTTACGACCTACACAAATGACTTTGGAGGGGGTGATTGATTGGTTATTGTATTGTATCGTTTGCATTAAGCTTCCTTTTGTAGAATTATATCATCTTCTATATCTCTTATCTTGTACAATATTGACTTATTTATAGAGTTTTGGACTTGTTCCAAACAATCCCTTAAAATTACGGTTTAAATGGCTTTGGTCAAAAAAGCCAGCGTCTACGGAGATAGTAGACAAAGAGTCATCCTTTGTGTAGGTCATTAAATCTTTGGCTCTATTGACCTTGGTATTCAATATATATTGTTGTGGGGTCATCCCTACTTCTTTTTTAAACAAGCGTATGAGATAAGATTTATCATGCCCTATCTCTTTTGCTAGCTGTTCTACACTAAAGGAGGTATCACTGTTTCCTACTATAATGCTTTTGATGTGTGTGATTATATTAGACTCTTTTGGAGTATGGAGAGTGCCATATTTTTGAAAAAAGTCTTGTATCATTTCTGATACTTCCGACTCTACTACAGAATGATTTGGTATCAATATCGTATCAAATAAGGTTTTAAATGCTTGATACCAATCTTTCTCTTTTATGATACTCTCAGAGATATAAAAATGTTCATGCTCTCTTTGGCACCACTGTTTGTCTAAAAACAGCACATAATACCCTTGGGCATCTACTACTTTGGTTCTATGGATTTGTTGGGGATTAAAAATCGCAATCGATTGATGATCTAAATATCTTGTAGTATCTTTGTCATAGGTGATTTCTAAATGACCTTTATCTATAAGCGCTACGCCAAAATGTGTATGAAAATGTTTTTTATACGCTTCAAAAGGGGTGTGCGTATATTTTAATTCTCCAAATATCTTTTGATCTTGGGTATAAAGGTATTGGATTATTTTTTTCATCATATTATCATGAAGCAAAGAGAGCCTTTGCTTCATATTCTATTAGGATTTATCGTGAGTCTCTTTGACTATTTCAGCCATCTCTTTTTCGATTTCATCTGGAATATCCAAATCATCGTCTGTGAGTACACCTGCATTTGGATCATTGTAGACACTTTCATCTAGTTTACCTTCACTTTTGGCAACTATCACTGAAACTGCAGCATCACCAGAGACATTGACTGCGGTACGTATCATATCGAGTAATCTATCCACCCCGAGTATAAGCCCTATACCCTCCACAGGAAGTCCTACTTGTGTAAATACCATAGAGAGCATAATCAGCCCAACCCCAGGTACCCCAGCTGTACCTATAGAAGCCAGTACCGACATCATAATCACTGTCAAATATCCTGTAATACCTAGGTGCACACCATAAGCATTAGCAATAAATACTGTAGCAACCCCTTGCATAATCGCCGTACCATCCATGTTAATCGTCGCACCAAAAGGCACGGTAAAGGATGCGACTGAGTTGTTCACCCCTAGTCTATCTGTCACGGCTCTAAGTGTCACAGGGATAGTGGCATTTGAACTAGAAGTTGAAAATGCAAATATTTGTGTCTCTCTCATTTTCTTAAGAAAAGTAATAGGGTTCATACCTGAGAAGACTTTGAGGATACTCATCAGTGTGACAAAAAGGTGTATCATGAGTGCAGCAATGAGTACGAGTACGTAACCTGCTAAATCTACCAAAAGTCCCAAACCTAAGTTCGCAATAGCTTTTGCAAGTAGTGCAAATACTGCGTAGGGTGCTACTGCCATGATAATATTGACCATCTTCATCATAATTTCATTACCAATTTCGATAAGTTCAACGACTGGTTCTGCTTTTTTACCTACCATCAAGATAGAGATACCTACTAAGATAGAGAAGAAAATAATTTGTAACATTTTCCCTAGTGCCATAGCATTAATCGCGTTACTTGGGATAATGTCTATGAGCACGGCACTTAGTGCTGGTGCTTCTTTTGCAGTAAAGGCTGCCTCTGTTGTCATATGTACACCACTTCCTATACCTATCATGGCAGCAAGTCCTATACCCACGGCAATAGCAATAGCTGTTGTCAGCATATAGAGTGCAAATGATTTTCCACCCACTTTACCTAAAGCATTGATATCCCCAATACCTATAACCCCTGTAATAAGGGAAAAGAATACCAAAGGTACCACAAGCATTTTTAGTGCAGTAACAAACATTTTTCCTACAATATGGAAAAACCCTACCACATATTCATTGACAAATGAACCTGCCTCATTTAACCCCAATAGGTTTATTCCTAACCCTACGATAATACCTAATGCCATACCTATGAGGACTTTCGTCGTTAAGGACATCTTTTTTTCTGTTTCCATTTCTTTCTCCTTTTTATATAAATTATCAATTCAAATAGTACATCAGTGTCTTATTTGAATTAAAAATGTGTTTTCATCCTATTAAGCCAAGCTATCTTGGCTTAACACGATAAAATTAAAAAAGAGAAGCTTTAAGAAGCAAGAGAATCTTGCCTCTTAATCTTTTAGAAATTGACGTAGTATTGTACTCTAAAATCATCTCTGTCTTCTCGACCACCATTATCATCTATTCCATCATAGCGTAATGCTTCCGATGCATTAGATTGGTCCTTTATGGAGTAGCGTACTCTAATTTTGGACCAGTCATTAATGGTATATTTTGCATCGAGATTAAACTCTGTAAAATCATCTACAAGTTTATCTGTATCAGATTGTACATCGACATATCCAAATTTCACAGAAAGCCCTGCCATGGGTTTAATCACAAGTTGTCCACCAAAAGCTGTACTCGCCTCATAGGGGCCATATCCTTGTTGCCAATCTGAGTACATTGGTCCTGACTCAAAGGCTTGGAAAGCATTGTCTGAGATTTTGTCATAGAGTGCAGCGATAGAAAACATACCAATTGTTGTTCCTATTTTGGCTCCAACAAGTGTAGAGTCCTTGCCCTCTAGATATTCATTCATCCCAAATTGCCCTTTTATATACGTATTGGTGCCAAATGGTAAATTGTATTTTGCATCAGCATATGTGTATGATTGTCTTGTATTGGTATCTGTAAGTGCATCAATATATTGTGCATGAAGTATAAGGTTTTCAATAGATGTATTGCTCGCAGAAATATATGCTAAACCATCTTTCCCTGTTTTTGTGTCTAAAAAGGCATTCTCTTTAGAGGTAAACCCTGTATATCTATCTACAAAACCTATCTCAATCATCGTATCTGGGATATCTTTGTTTCTAAGGATTGCAGCTTCATACACAGAAGGTAAAATACGTAAATCATGGTTTTGTATGAGAGGTGTTGCTAACTGTTGTCGACCCACTTTGAGCATCGTGTTGCCTATGTCGTATTGGACATATGCTTCACCGAGGAAAGCAAGATTTTGACCCTCACGACCTAACATACTTGTACCTTTACCCTCTTCACGAGTAAAAATATTTCCTAGTCTAGTACTTGAATAGTGTGCTAAACCAAATTTAAATCCATAATATGCTGCACTTTCATATTTGATAATGCCTCCAAAAGTCAATGCTCTAGCATCTGCGTTTCCTGTTTTATCTTCATCAAAACTTCTATCGAAATAGAATGTTCTGAGTGCTGCCGTAAATTTGCCTTTTTTAAGTGCTTCTCCAAAAGTTTCACCTACTTTTACTGTTGATGTACTTTGAGTCTCCTCGTGGCTACCATCTAATTTGTACCCTGCATCACCTATTGGATAACTTGCCATAAGCATCGTTGATGCTATGACTGATAATACTACTAAACCCTTTTTCATTTTGATCTCCTTTGTAATCAAATTTTGCAATCATTCAAATTTATTATATCATAATATTGTTATACCTAATTAACCTTTGGGTTAACCTCAAATTCTTTGGAAACACCCACAGTACAAGCACTATCACTAATTTTGGAAATCCTATTGCATAATTTGGGATTATCTGTAATTTCTGACTATTGTACCCCATATGATGGAGACTAAGCCAAAATAAGGTAGAATCACATCAATAATATAGAAAATATTTAAGGTCATAAATGTTTGATACACTCACAGATAGTTTTAAGAATGCCATAGGAAAAATACGTTTTCATGATGATGAAAAAGCCTTGAAAAAAGCTACTACTGAACTAAAGAAGTCACTGTTAAAAGCAGATGTACATCATAAAGTTGTAAAAGAACTTATCTCATATGTAGAGTTAGAGACTAAAAAAAATGGTGTAGGGAAAGATAACTTTTTAAAAGCTTTACAGGATAAACTCACGGATATTCTTACGATAGAAGGGGCACCAAAAGGTTTCACTTTTGCTTCTAAGCCACCTACAGTAGTCATGATGATTGGTTTACAAGGTTCGGGTAAAACCACTACGACAGGTAAATTGGCATATTTTTTAAAAGAGCAAAAAAAGAAAAAAGTACTTATTATCGCAGCTGATTTACAAAGACTTGCAGCTGTTGAACAGCTAAAACAGGTTGCATCGGGTATAGAAGTTGATCTTTTTTATGATGAAGATGCCACACCTACACAGGTGGTAGAAGATGGGCTTTATAAGGCGGAGAAAGAGCTCTATGATGTTGTACTCATAGATACAGCTGGACGGTTGGCGATTGATGAAGAGTTGATGGATGAACTTGCCAATGTGAAAACGGCAGCCAATCCTGATGAACTTTTTTATGTTGCAGATGCAATGACAGGACAAGATGCTGTAAGAACAGCACAGACCTTTAAAGAGAAGATAGGCATCACGGGTGTGGTGCTATCGAAATTTGATGGCGATGGTAAAGGCGGGGTGGCACTTGGGTTGACGCAACAAGTTGGCGTTCCATTGCGTTTTATTGGTGCAGGTGAAAAGATGCCTGATTTGGAACAATTTATTTCTGATAGAATTGTGAGTCGCCTAATGGGTGCAGGTGATGTCGAGTCTTTGGCAGAAAAAGCAGCCGCAGCTATTGACCCCAAAGAAGCCAAAAAAATGACCCAAAAGATTAAAAAAGGTCAATTTAATTTTAATGATTTCTTGGCGCAGATGGAACAGATGAAAAAGTTGGGTTCGATGAAATCTCTTATGGGAATGATACCTGGTATGGGTAACATGGCAAAACAAATTGGTGATATGGATTTGGAAAATTCAGATGAAATCAAACAAATAAAAGCTTTGGTATCCTCTATGACACCCAAGGAGAGAGAAAATCCAGACCTACTTAACAATACACGTAAGCGCCGTTTAGCCGCTGGTGCAGGATTGGATCCTATGCATGTAAATCGTGTACTCAAGCAATTTAAAAATGCCGCCAAAATGGCAAAGAAAATGTCGACAAAAGGTGGCATGAAAGAGATGCAAAAAATGATGTCAGGGATGCAAGGTGGTGGGGGAATGCCAAACCTACCTCGCTAAGCAACTATGAAGTTAATAAAATTTTTAGTATTTTTATGGTAAAATCGCGTTTCGTTAAGCCTTGATGAGTGCTTTAGTCATTAAAAAGCAGTTGTCAGGACTTAATTTATGGATACTTTTACCTCAAAGTGGTCTGTAATTAAAAGAGATAATTTAAAGGACATAACATGACAATGATTAGAATGACAAGAATGGGTAGAAAAAAGAAGCCTTTTTACAGAATTGTAGTAACAGACAGCAGAAAAAGAAGAGACGGTGGTTGGATTGAAGTGATAGGTAACTATAATCCAGTATCGGTCAACAAAGACCTTACACTTGATGAAGAGAGATTAAAATACTGGCTTTCTGTTGGAGCACAAATGAGTCCAACTGTAAAAAGATTAGCAGGGTTAAAGTAGTCTTATGGTTAAGGATTTCCTTATTGCCTATGCTAAACTATTGGTAAATAATCCTGAAGATATCTCAGTAGAGATTGCCGAACTGGATGAAGACTTTGATGAAATAACTCTTTTTGCCAATAATGAAGATATAGGTAAGCTCATTGGAAAAGAAGGTAGAATGATTCATTCTATTAAAACAGTTATTTCTGGTTGCAAGGCAAAAGGCGGTAAAAATTACCGTGTTAATGTCAAGCCAGTAGAGTAAAATGTCTAATGACAAAGCACTTATCGCTCAGATAGGGCGTACTATTGGACTTTGGGGTGACCTAAAGTTCCATCTGCATACCGATTTCCCAGAACAATTCAAAGTAGGTACAACCTATAAAAGTAATCGTGGTGATTTAACGATTTCAGATATCAATGAAAAACGCGGTACGATACGTTTTGTAGGATATGAAAGCATAGACAGTGCCAAAAAACTTACCAATGTGAAAATTTTTGCAGATGAAGCACAAACACGAGAAAATTGTGAGCTTAAAGAGGGGCAGCATTTTTGGTTTGACATTATGGGATGTATAGTCATGCAAGATGAGGAGTCTTTGGGTAAGGTGACAGATATACAACGTATGGGAGATACAGATTACTTGGCTGTACAAACAGAGAGTCACCTTGTAGATGCAGGATTAACCAAAAGTTTTTTACTTCCATATATAGAACGCTATATAATGAAGGTTGATATAGAAGAGAAAATGGTCTATACTAAAGATGCCAAAGATATACTAGAGGCATCATAATGCACTTCTCGTTTGTCACACTTTTCCCTAATCTTATCAAGGGATATTTTTCTGAAAGTATTTTAAAACGTGCTATTGAAGATGAGAAAATCTCTATTGATTTTTATAACCCTAGAGATTTTACTACCGACAAACATAATCGCGTAGATGCGCCTATGATTGGTGGTGGAGCAGGGATGCTCATGACGCCACAACCACTTATAGATACGCTAATACAAGTAAAAGAAACATCACCAAATGCACATATTATTTTTCTTTCTCCTGTAGCGAAGACTTTTACCCAAAATGATGCCAAGCGGTTAGCAAAATATGAGCATATCGTTTTTGTTTCTGGGCGTTATGAGGGGATAGATGAACGTGTGATAGAAGAACATGCTGATGAACTTTTTTCTATAGGGGATTTTATTTTAACAGGTGGTGAGTTAGCAAGTATGGTCGTTTGTGATGCTATAAGTCGCAACGTGGATAGAGTATTGGGTAATAGCGACTCATTAAGTGTTGAAAGTTTTGAAGCATCATTACTAGAAGCACCGTCCTTTACTAAACCTATTAATTATAATGAAAATGAAGTGGTTTCAGAGTTCTTAAAGGGTAATCATAGTAAAATCACGGACTTAAAAAGAGGGCTTGCTTTGTGCAAAACAAAGTATTTTCGCCCAGACTTATACAAAAGAAGGTATAACCATGAGAAATAAATACATTGAAAGTTTCGAGCAAGCACAACTAGAAGGCAAATCAGTTCCTGATTTTAGAGCTGGGGATACTCTTAGAGTAGCCGTACGCATTAAAGAAGGGAACAAAGAGAGAGTACAAAACTATGAAGGTCTTTGTATCGCTATCAGGGGTCAAGGTACAGGACGTACTTTTATGGTAAGAAAAATGGGTGCTAACTCTGTTGGTGTTGAAAGAATCTTCCCTCTTTATTCTGAATCTATTGAAAGTATTGAAGTACTTAGAAAAGGTAGAGTTAGAAGAGCGAAATTATTCTACCTTAGAGAGCTTAAGGGTAAAGCAGCAAGAATCAAAGAACTCCGTAGAAAATAGTCCTTTCATCCGATTTGCACTCATCTTTGTAGGATGTGTGCAGTTCTGAAACTAAATTTCGATACCCCTGTCGCTAAAGCGAAAGTGGGGTACACTTACTATACGTAAGCTCCTTCACACAAACCTACAAATATAAGTACAACTCGAATGAAATCATCTTTTTTCTAAAATCATTACAAAACTTCTATTTAAATTGCTATAATACGCTAAAATAATGCAGGATTCTCTTTATGTTAACTACCATGAAAAATAAATTTATTACATTGGTTCAACTTATCCTTGTGATGGTATATATTATTTTTGAAGAGCTTATTTGGGAGGGGATTGCTAGACCTATATATGAAGCAATTCATTCTCTGAAGATTCTTCAAAAAGTTGAAGCTAAGCTTCAACATGCGAATGCTTCCATGGTTCTTGTCATTTTTATGATATTGCTCGTATTGGTTGAGACATTTGGTATTTATGCTGGTATATTGCTTGTTAGTGGACATATGATATTAGGGTTGGGTCTTTATCTCTCTAAGATACCTATTGCAGCTTTTACATTTTGGCTATTTCGTGCTACCGAAGATAAGCTTATGCAGTTTAGATGGTTTAAATGGCTTTATAGCAAGATGATGGCAGGCATTATATGGTTGAAATCAAGAGAGATGTATAAAGAGACGATGGCGCGTCTTAAGGCAATAAAGTATATGCTTAAAAAGTGGAAAGAAAAACATTTTTCAAAAGAGAGTCTTTTTGTATTAAAAATAAAAAAAATGTATCAATCTGTAAAAGCCTCACTCAAAACAAAAGACAATGAATAAACGTATTATACTTGGGGGTACAATCCTATTTATATCTTTTTTGATTGCACTTTTCAGTTTTGAGGAGAGTCGTACCTTTTTTATTGCGTTTCTGTGGCGTATTTTATTTTTTTTAAAGAAGAATATTCTTACACTTTTGGCGGCTTTTTTTCTAGTCAAGGGTAAGTTTATCTTGACCATATTTTTGAAAAAAATTGCGGTACTCTCTGCGACAGGTTTAGGTAAACGTTATCTCATAGAAAAAGTGATTAATAAAAATCTAAAAATACATTTTTTAGATCACATAACAGATGATATAAAACGCCTAATTGCTTATGTGAAAGAGAACTTCAAAGATTTCCCTATCGTCAAACAGGTTTTGACAGGTATTGCTTTTTTGGGATCTTTGGGTTTTGTGGGTAAATTCATGGGTGGTATGCTTGCGATGAAAGTATTCATTGCAAAATTTTGGAGTTTTATTTTGGCAATTGTCCTAAAATTTGGTACAGCCATACTCTACTTTTTTACAGATTACCTTTGGGGGTCATGGATTGCGCCTTTGGTGGAGATATTGATATTTTCATGGTTGCTTGAATGGTTAGAAAAAATACCATTTCTTAAAAAATATATGGTTAAATTGTACAGTGATTTTATCTCTTTGTTTGAATGGTTTGAACTCTATTTGGAAAAAATATTTCATCTTCCTGTGAAAAGATTTTTCAAATTTTTGGCAAAGCGAATCAAAAAAAGAATTTATCAATTTATAGGATATGAACATGTGTGTGCATGGAAACATCTGCATGAAGTAAGAGAGCTTAATCCCAATACTCATATAAGACTAATCCAAAAACGCAGAGAGCGTGAAGTAAATAAGAAAAAAGAGTATATTTCTACCAGAACTAAAATAGTAGAAAAAAGAAAATCTAGGAAATAGACCTTGATGACTTTAGTCAGAAGATTTTTTAATCAGCTGATTCATTTTCTCTCCACCAATGTCATAGGCTTCACCAAATCCAAAGGTTGCTTCACCACCAATAGGCTTTAGTGCATACAGATTGAAGTCTTTCATTCGCATAAGCATACTTAATGTCCCTTGTTCAAATTTTGCTTGAAAATTTTCCATGATGGGTTGAAACATCTTTTCATCTTTTTCTATACGTTTAACATCACATTGTAAAGAAATACGCTTTCTTCTGAAGATATTAGGCGTGATACTCTCATCTTCTATGAAAAATGCAGAGGCTTTTGGTATATGTCGTATATTTTTGGCATGTGTGGAGATATCTGAGATAAAAATGTAGACTACTGCTCCATCGTAATAAAAAGGAGCATAAGAAT
>JALSPX010000173.1 GCA_026985755.1 Sulfurovum sp.
TAAAATCTAATTCATACGCCTCATAATCACCAAGACTTAACTGCTCAAGATTTTCTAATGTCTCAATAAACTTATACTCTTTTTTTTTATATTTTCCTAGAATTCTTAAATATTTTAATTCGGGTAAGTTCTTTAAAATAGAGAGACTAAATTTAGTATTGTCATATTTATTTCTTTTTATTTCAAGTCCGTGTATGTTATTTATTTTAATAAATTCTACAAAACCATCATCACATTCATCAATCTGCAAGACGCCATCTATATCGATATGCACATTATCTAGCATATCTTTGGTTTCTTTATCATTTGCACTCAACCAAATATACTTATTTTCTACAATTGTTTTTGATTTGTCTATAGTTTTCATTTTATTTGCAAAGTCCCTTTATGGCTCTTTTAAGAGCTTCTCGCTCACCTTTGTACTTTGGTCTAAATCCTCCGATCCTATTTGCAGCAGTGCCACCTCTTGATTTTGGGCCACCAATTGCATCAATGACTATATCTTCGATTAAAGCTATCTGTCTTTGAGTAAATCCGGGTAAATGTAATTTTAATAACAATCCCTTATTAAGATCTGAAATCCTTTTGCCAACATGTTGTCTTAGCCTTCTTTCAATGTCTACCGATCGCCCCGCGTAAGGTTTTCCTGGTCGTAAACTATCTATATCTGCAATAAAAACATAAATACCCTCTCTTATTATTGATTCAACTGAAAACTCAACCAACCCACAACCAAGTTCTTTCATTAGTGCTCTGTTTATTGTGGATATTCTAATGCCTCTTAAGGTACCTGACAGGGTAGAAGATATTCCTAGTGTTGCAACAAACATATGCCCACTCGGATCCACATACATCACCGGATTGGCACCGGCATAGAGGTAGTGGTTTTGGCTTAGTGGATCGATGAGCTTGCCGTCGTAGGTGTCATGGCTCAAGAAGCGTGTGGTGATTGGACTATAATATCTAGCTCTTAGGTAGTAGTTGCCTGTCTCTTTATCGAGTTGCTCTCCGGTAAAGAGGAAACTATTTTCACTTGTGCCGTTATGGCTGGCAATCTCTCCATATGGGACATTGACAAAAGTCAAAAAGGAGAGTAGGAAGGTTAGGAGTAGGTGGCGTAGCATCTGGTTTTCTTACAGTACCCCATTGACTAAAATACTAGGGTCGATATTTTCATGACCTATAACATGATTTTCATTATATCTCTGCAAATCTATTGCTAGATCTATGATTGTTTTGTTGTACTCTTCAAACATGTTAGTTCCCAGTTCAAATACTGGTTCAAAGTGTCCACCTTTTATTTTATTATCTAAATAAAATTGTCTCATTTTTTGCGAAACAACCAACTCTGCATATCCATTGTCTCTTGATGTAGACTCAGCAGTGAAATTAAAATCACTTATATTTTCAAGTACCCCTTTCGGGTATATAATATTACCTTCTCTCCGAAGTTCATTGTCAGTCTCAATATGTAGTTTATCTATGATTCTATCAGGCATTAATTTAGTCGCAGTAAGGCAATAGGCATCTTCTAAAGTATCTTTTGTCATATTAATAATTTGCTCCAAATGATAACCTGTTAAATCACTTTGAATGATTTTCTCTTGAATATCTTTTGGTACACATATAGAACTTTGGGAAGCTATAATGAATTTACTTGCCTTCCATTTGATAGTTCCTCTTACGCCACATTTTGCATTAAATTTAACAGGATATTTGGCATTTGGATTAACATATTTTTCACTCTCGTTAAGATCTTTATAGTTTGACCAATAAGTAATATCGTTTTTCATTGCTATGGCTGCTGTAGCATCAAAAACAAAAGCTTTAAACTGGTCTAGTTCTTTTTTGTTATATTTAAAGTAAAGTTCAAAAGATAAGCGATACTTTTGACCTACAAGATGGAGTATATTGTAAAAATCATCAGTTTTGTACTCTGTTTGGATTAACGAACTATCGTAACCACTATGCTCCATCAAGTCCGCATATTCTAACAATTCTTTATTGATTGCATTCATTTCATTATCTGTCAGTGGCCTATTATAAGAAGGCCATATAGGTCTATGTTTAATGCCTAAAATTAATTTCACCAATACTCCTCAGTTAACTTTGATGATTAGGTTATTGTATAATTAAATTCATAAGATATCTTTGTACGATTTGCATTTGAATTGGATCATCATGATATACTTTTCCTGCAGCATTAAAGATATCTTCTCTTGTGATCGATCTATATCTGCTTTTCTGTCCAGGTTTTGCTCTCGATAGTTCTTTCATCCATCGATTTGTAATTACTCTATGCCTACTTCTACTCAAAACTATTCCTGGCATACTATCAACATCTGCAAATCTGTCTAAAAGCTTTTTCATGTCAGGTGAAATACCATGTTTAGGCAAAAACCTCTTTTCTAATATATGATGTATCTCAACTTTTTCTCCAACAAGCTTTTCAAAACTTTCAAACAAACGCTTGTTATTTCGTCTCATAGCT
>JALSPX010000174.1 GCA_026985755.1 Sulfurovum sp.
CGGTTAGATGATACAATCAACTTCCAAATCCAACCAAAGATAAAGGAAGTAATCATGTCATATAAACATCTAACCCTGCAAGAAAGATACCTAATTAATGCTTACAAGCATACAAAAACACAAAAAGAGATTGCACAAATGTTAGGCGTGCATCCCTCAACCATATCAAGAGAACTCAAAAGAGGAAGAGGGAAAATGGGTAAAGATTATTGGCCCATTGCCTCAGATAATAGAGCAATAAAAATACAGAGCGAGAAGTCTAAAAATGCGAACCTAAAACTAACACCTACAACGATAGACCTCATTCTAAAATATCTACTTATGGAATACTCGCCAGAACAAATTGCAGCCACTCTCAAAATAAAACATAATCAGTCAATTTCTTATGTCACTATCTACAAGTATATCTACATCAATAGGCTTGCTGAAGGTGACTTGTATACACAACTAAGACATAAAGGTAAAAGACGTGTAAAGTATGCTTCTAAACGTAAGAGCCGTATTAAAGACAGAGTATCCATACACAAGAGACCAAAAATTGTGGAAGATAAAACAAGACTAGGAGACTTTGAGATAGATACCATCATAGGTGCAGGAAGAAAAGGTGCGATAGTGACTATGGTAGATAGAACATCTATGTATTTAAAACTCTCCATTCCTTGTAGTAAAAACGCTAAAATTGTAGCCAACGAAATCAAACGCCTGCTCTATCCATTTAAGAACAAAATTCATACCATAACTACAGATAACGGACTAGAATTCGCACAACATAAAAGTGTATCAAAAGCACTCAAGTGTGACTTCTATTTCTGTGACCCTTATAGTTCATGGCAGAGAGGTTTAAATGAAAATATCAATGGACTTATTCGTCAATATCTACCAAAAGGTACTAGCTTTGAAAATATCTCTAAAAAACAAATTAAGTATATTGAAGAGAGACTGAATCACAGACCAAGAAAATCTCTTGGTTGGAGAACACCTTATGAAGTTTTTCATGAAAAAGAAGCTGCATAGGTAAAATTAGCTATGATTTTTTAGATAGATTAATTGCACTTTGGATTTAAATTCGGGTTTCTATATTTGCCTATATTTCTAGTCCTCTTTACTTGCTGTCCCTTTACTCAGTCCTACTATGGGAGATATTGGGGGTTCAATTGTATTTTTAAACATTTTGGACATTCCAAATATTTTTCTTGATTACTTACGGTAAAAACTTCCTCACAAGATTTATTACTACACTGAACCCAATTATCATCAATATCAATGGCTACATCCATAGCAACAGTTTCCACTTGATTATCTATATCATTACTATTTAACCATTTTTCTTCATAAAATTTTTGGATATCCTTCATGCTTTCATCATAAACATTTTTATACATTTGATGATCAACTGCAAGTAGATACATTATCCCATCTTTATGAATTTTATCTTCTAAATTTTTGGGTAAAAAAATTACATTACGATTATCAGCTTCACATTTAGCTCCATATGCCCATCTATTTGCTTCTTCTCTAGACATTTCTTTATTTAGAATTTTCTTAAATATAGTTTCAATTTTTTCTTTAGTTAATAACACTATCTAGCTCCTCAATAATTACCTTACTTATCAAAAGTAATAATGTGTCTTAATCCCGTTGTTCATCTCAGGTCTAACAATGCGTACATTTCCATCATGGTCTATTGTTTCATGCCAACCTCTCGTTCTTCCACTTGTAGGATCATATTCATGCACATATCTTCTGCCTTTCATTGTTCCTAAATTTCGTGATGGATTAATTTCTCCATAATATCTAATTCTTCCATTTTGTAACGTACGATATCCTGCCCCTCCATATTTTTCAGCATATGATAAATGTGTTACTAGGTTTGTAGCACCTCTATATGCTCTAACTCCAGCCCCACCAAACAGTGCAGCCATACCAAGCTCACCAGCTGCCTCCCATCCAGAGATATCACCATTATACCATTCGTAAGCTGTATCGGATATCCCTCCGAGATTTGTATACGTAAACATATCATAATACATATCACCCGTTGAAGACAAATCATTCATCAACGCATTATAGGCTCTCTGACTTGTCTCTGGACTAGGAGCAGATATTCTAATCGTAAAATCGGCTTCACCCATATTCTGATGACTTCCCGTAGACGCACCATTAGCATAGTTATCATTCGTCACAGGAGATGCAGATGTTTGACTCACCCCTGAATGGGTCGAAGGGTCAGGTGACAACGACAACTCATATCCTACTCCTCTTCACCACACCATACACAGCTTGCTGTGATACTCCCAATACTTTAGCAATCATATGCTGAGAATATCCTTTTTCTATGGCTTGTAATATCTTCCTGTATAAAAGGGGACAGCAGAAAAGAGATTAAGTTGTCGTTGTCACCTGAACATTCCTCCTGTTTTTCTCCTTAACAAATAACCATTTCTACCTTATTTCATACTCTCTCTTCTGTTGTATCATATTCCATATAA
>JALSPX010000175.1 GCA_026985755.1 Sulfurovum sp.
TTGATAGATGAGGTCACTGAAGCTGTTGAACTGGTAGTCTCCAACCCACCCTATATCGCTGAAGATTTTTTGCTAGAATCTAATGTGGTAGACTATGAACCAAAAGAGGCACTTTTTGGTGGTAGGGCAGGGGATGAACTGCTCAAACAAATCATCTTAGATGTCAAAGCTAGGGGCATCAAATGGCTTGCCTGCGAGATGGGCTACGACCAAAAAGAGCCTCTCTCAGCTTTTGTTAATGAACTTGGAGTAAAATCCATACAATTTTACAAAGACTTGGCAGGGTTTGATAGAGGCTTTGTGATAGAATTTTAATATTACGGTATAAGCAAAGGGCAACCACGAGGGATTGCCCCTACGTGTAGGGGTGAGTGACCTTGTGGGTACCCTCCCAAAAAAAGGAAACGAACAATGAATAAAAATTTTAGAATGGTAACGATGGCATATCTTATCTTCCTCTCAGGCGTACTTGGTGCGATGCTTTATGCTGGTATAGTGGTAACAGCAGTGACCTTTCATACTGATGCATGGTTGGGGGCTGATCTCTTGACACGTTTTCAAGAGGGGCAGATCATGACAGAAAACTTTTTACGTTTATCCTATGTGGTCAATGTGCTAATAGTTGTGGTTGTACTCTATGAGGGGTACAAGTTTAAAAAGTTTGAGCGTGACACGGTAATACAGATAGCGACCTTTTTTGTACTCGCTACTGCTTTGCTATTTTCACAATACTATCTTCCAGATATCATAGCGATGCAACTTCAAGGTGAGGAGATGACAAAGTCGGTGGCTTTTGTCAATCAGCATAAAGGGTCTGAGATAAATTCTAAGATTTTTGCTTTGTCACTTTTGGTATTGATAATTCAAAATATGCGTAAGGCATGTAAATAAACTTATGAATGTTTTGATAATTTCCTTTTTTGCAATGTGTGGTGTTGTTTCTCTCTTCATTTTTTTAGAAAAAACGAAGCAAAAAAGCGTTGTGGCTCTCGAATCGCTTCGCTTTCAAGGGCGTTCACCACAACAGAGCACGCTTTGCGTGATTAATGGGAATGCTTCGCATGAGTAATGAAATATTGGCACACCCGTTTCCACCTATTGTATATAAAAATACTGAGACCTTGATACTTGGTTCTTTTCCTAGTATCAAGTCTTTTGAAAATAACTTTTATTATGCGCACCCCTCTAATCAATTTTGGAAGATACTCGAAGCAGTGACTTCGTACCCTATAAATAATCGTGACCAAAAACTTTGGTTACTTAAAGAGGCGAAGTTTGGGCTTTGGGATATGGTGCGAGAGTGTAGCCGTGACAACTCGCTTGACAGCTCTTTGGAAAATGAAGAGGTCAATGACATCGCAGGTTTTCTAGAAGCCCATCCAAGCATCAAAAAATTAGCCTTTACAGGCAAAAAATCCCAAGCACTCTTTGAGACACATTTTTCATATCTTGAGATAGAAAGAGTCTACCTACCTTCCCCATCCTCTGCCTACGCCGCTATGAAATTTGAAGACAAGGTAGCCAAATACAAGGAGAGATTATTATGAAACTCTTCACTCTTCACTCTTCACTCTTCACTTCATCAAAGGAATTTTGATGAGTGTTTGGGCAATAGGCGACATACAAGGCTGTCATGCATCATTGATGGCGTTGCTAGATAAAATAGCATTTAACCCTGCACAAGACAAACTCTGGATAGCAGGTGACCTTGTCAACCGGGGAGAAGACTCTCTTGAAACACTCTACTATCTTTACAGTATCCGTGACAGCATAGAAGTGGTGCTGGGCAATCACGATATTAGCCTCATAGCAGCCTACTATGGTATCAAAAAGTCCAATCCTACTATAGACCCTATACTTACCTCTCCTGATGCCAAAATGCTCATAGATTGGCTTAGAACGCAGAAGTTTTTACATGTGGACTATCAATTAGGCTATTGCATGGCACATGCGGGTATCTCTCCAGAGTTTGACTTGGGTATGGCGATGGAGTATGCCAAGCGTATAGAGAAGCGTCTACAAGGATCAAATCGTGATGTAGAGATATGGCTTAAACAGATGTTTAAACAAGGCATAGATAGGTTTGACAGAGATGCAAGCAGAATTGATATTGATAAATATATAATGTCTTCTTTTACACGTATGCGCTACTGCTATGGTGATCACCGACTAGACTTTGACCAAAAAGGTGCACCGACAGATGCCCTACGTGCAAAAGGGCTCAAACCTTGGTTTGAATGTGACAACCGAAAAGAGATAGACCTCAAAATCATCTTCGGACACTGGTCAACCCTTGGCTTTTACTATGACGATAATGTATTAGCTCTTGATACTGGGTGTTTATGGGGTGGCAAGCTGACTGCTGCAAGGATTGACAGTGATGAGACGGAGATAGTGCAGGTGGCGTGTGAGGCTGCTATGGCGATTGGATAGTAGCTATAATGAGAGTTGCCCTATA
>JALSPX010000176.1 GCA_026985755.1 Sulfurovum sp.
GGTCATTGAAAAAAAGAAATATTACATATATTTATTAAGTTTAAGATACTCCAAAATGTCTACTTTGACATATAAAAAAAGGAGTATCTTGTATTGTGTTTATTAAAGTGGTGACATGAAAATGTTTAAATATATTAATTCTTAAAATTAATATTGAGAAATTTAGAAAGGACTTTGCATGAATGGAGCAAGAGATATATTGAGACTATTGAAAATAGGTGATAATAAATGGGATGTCAAGAACTATAATTATTCTGCTATTGTGAAAAATCTATCTGGTAATGATATTGATGTGATTAAAGCTTTAGACAATATTGGAGATGGTGAGTTGTCTGCAATAGGTATTATTATCCAGCATCAAGATCTGGTAAGAAACTATAAGCCGCGTGAATTGGCAAAAGACTTTTATGAAAGTGTAATGTACGGGTTTTGTATGATTAATTATGAAGAAATGCGCCATGGATTTATTCTTAAAGAGTTAGCTAGTTTAGCTAACACAAATAAAAGTTTTATTGATCAAGTTGATGGTGACCTTTTGCATGAGCTTATGTTTGAAACAAATGAACTGTATAAAAATCCATATGAGTCATTAATGTCATATTTACTTGGTGAAATTACAAATGTTGAATTATATGCAAGTATAGAACGTCATGTAGAAAATGAAGACTTGAGAAATATTGTAAAAAGTATTAAAAAAGATGAGCAAACGCATAAGGGTGCTTGGTTAAAAATCATTAAGCGTATTGTTGATTCGAATGAAATACATAGAGAAAACTTTATTAAAGCTACAAAGGCTATACATTTTATTCATCAGGCTGAAGTGAGTGACTACTTTAAAAATGGTGCATTATCCGTTGAAAAATATTTCACTCCATCGGTTAGTAAATTCATAGTGGAAGAAAAATATAAACTTTTAAGTGACATTTTTGGGGAATCTCCAATTGACAAAAAGCAAATGCTGATTGAACACTTGGAGTATTTTAATAAAAGCTTTGTGGCATAAAAAATAAACATAAAGGAAAAAACATGACTAGAAAAGAAATTATGGAAAAAATAAATGAAATAGCGAAAGTAGAAATGCATGATAAAACAGCATTTAAAGAATTAACAAGTGAACAACAAACATTAAGTGAAACTGGAATAGACAGCTTTGATTTCATTATGCTTTATATGAAATTAGGTGAATATTTTAATATAGAAAATAAAGTTTTTAAAGATGAACTTCCCGATGGTGATCCTATCTTGGAGACCGTAATCAATTTTCTTGAAAAAAATGCCAATATAGCGGCATAAGCAGCGGGATATGAAATGAATAAGATTGCAATTACAAAAACAAAAGCAATTTATACTGATCAATGGACATTAAAAGGTGACAGGTATCCTCAGAATGTAAACTCTGTTGAGAGTTTCTTTGAGGGGACTGACTCAGGATATACTTACATTTGCGAAAATATCTATAAGCAGCTTTTTTCAAAAGACGATATAGATTTTTTTAATGATTTGGCTCTGAAAGATGGTAAAAATGCGGTTATTATTGCATCTGGTACCTCTGAATGGGCAGGGTCCGGAATTAATTTACCCCATGTTAAACCTGACTATACTCTAAAGACACCTTTTTTTATTCTAATCAATATACTAAGTGGTAAAGTAGTAAATAAATTGGGATGGCACGACTATCTAACTACTGATGCAACAGCATGTATCAGTGGCTATAAAGCTTTTTTAGAAGCAGAATTGATATTAAAT
Source organism: Sulfurovum sp. (assembly GCA_026985755.1). Lineage (GTDB taxonomy): Bacteria > Campylobacterota > Campylobacteria > Campylobacterales > Sulfurovaceae > Sulfurovum. Next base: position 1,747 of record JALSPX010000176.1, read on the forward strand.
GCTGGCATTGCTGATCGTGTTTTGGTGATAGGTATAGATGATCAGATAAATCCACTTGTACTGGAATTGTTTGGTATGTTGGATGCATCGATTACACCAGAACAGGAGAAACAAGGATATCAACCAAGTGCTTTTGACAGTCAAAATTATGGTTTTAGATTGGGGCATGGTGCGGGATATGTATTATTGGAGAATCAAAAATCACTTAATGAAAGCAAACATAAACCTTTGGCTTATTTAGAAAAAACTGTTTTAAGAGCAGAAAAGCTAAGTAATCCGTTTGGACAATCACCGGATGGAAGTGGTTATGCCAGAGTCATTTCCGAAGTATTGGAAAAAAGTGGATTGAGCACAAAAGACATTTCTTTTATTAAAACACATGGGACAGGTAGTCAATCAAATAATAAATCTGAAAGCAATGGAATAATGCGATGCTTTGGTGATGATTTTATTGCTACTAGTTATAAACCAGAAATTGGACATACATTAGGTGCAAATGCGATAGTAGAGCTTGATATTGCACTCAATGATGCCCATAAAGGTGTTATAAGAGGTATTAAAAATCGTACTGAGAAAGATGATCGTTTTCTCTCATATGATAAAGAAATGGATGTAGACAAGATTTTGATGCTAGGTAGTGGTATGGGTAATGTTTATGCATCATCAGTCATAACAGTTAATAAATAAAAATGAATATTTATTATAAAGCATTTGGTATTTTACAGACTAACTGTTATCTGATTAGTAAACAAGATGAGACAATAGTTGTGGATCCTGGACAAAATGCTACAAAATGGGTATTGGATACCATTGAAAATACACCGGTGGGTATTATCAATACACATGGGCACTATGATCATGTGTTCTCCAACTATGAATTAAAGAAACGACTCAAAGTTCCAATAATAATTCATAAAGAAGATAGAGAATTGTTAAACAATGATGATTTTAATGTTGGCTTACCGAGTTCAAAACCGGATATTACTTTTACTCATGATATGGTTATACATTTAAATTCATTCACGTTTAAAGCAATACATCTACCTGGGCACTCTTATGGTACGTCTATTTATGATTTTGGTAACTTTATAATAAGTGGCGACTTTATAATGGATGGAACTGTCGGGCGTTATAATCTTCATACATCCAATAAAGAAAAACAATATCAAAGTTTACAAAAATATCTTAATCTCTATGCGTCACGACATGATGCATCACAGGTAAAAGTCTATTCAGGACATGGAGAACCATTCTCTTTAGAAGAATCTTTGGAAACTGTGAAAAAATGGCTTACATTTTTTTAAGGGTCAAGATAACTTTATTATACTTTTGTACCGCCAAAGTTATCTTGACCCTTTTTTAATAAAAATCAAATCATTCGGAGGAAATAATGAAATTCAGTGGTAATAATGTACTTATAACTGGAGCCAGTCGAGGTATTGGTGCAGAAACAGCAAAAGTATTGACAGGTTTTGGGTTGAAAGTATGGATAAACTATAACACCAATGAAAAAAAAGCTATAGAAGTAAAAAATGATATTTTGAATGGTTCCCCTAATGCAAAAGTTGAAATCATAAAATTTGATGCAGCTGATGAATTGGCTTATATGGAAGCTTTTCAAAAAATTATTAATTCTGATAAAAAACTTGATTATTTAGTTAATAATGCAGGTATCACTAAAGATAATTTATCAATGATGATGGATATATCAGATTATGACGATGTAATGAGAACTAATTCCCGTTCATGTTTTATAGGTTCAAGGGAAGCCATAAGGTTTATGGCTCGTAATCGTTTCGGTGCTGTAGTAAATGTCTCTTCAGTCACAGCGGAAATGGGAAATTCAGGACAAACAAACTATGCTTCGTCAAAAGGTGCAATTATAGCTATGACGAAATCATTTGCATATGAGGGGGCAGCCAGAAATATTAGGTTCAACTGTATAACACCAGGCCTAATAGAAACTGATATGACTGCCGAATTAAATGAAAATATATCTGAAAGGTTTTTGCAGAAAATACCATTAAAACGTTTTGGTAAAGCAAGTGATGCAGCATATGCAATTGCATTTTTATTGAGTGATTATTCTGAATATATGACAGGTGAAGTCATGAAGATAAATGGTGGTATGTATATGTAATTTATGTATCAAATAAATTATGAGATATATAAAAAGGAAGTTGTTTTATAAAAACTAACTGAAATCAGCTAAAAAAGAAAAAAGTAAACCTCTTGCGTTTCCTTTTTGAAGTACTCTTGCCAGAGTGCTTTGAAGATGAAATAATTCATCTAAAACAATAAGATCGGTATCGGTTTTTGTTTATGCCGATATAGAGTGCTTGTTGTTTGTTCTTTCACAATTCATTGTCAATGACATATGTCAAAGAGAGATCGTATATGGCTTATGAGACATTGGGCTTTACCGTAAAGACTCTGACGGGGTTATACGGTTCGTTTCTTGTATAGATAGCATAGATAATATTGATAAGTTTTCTTGCCACAATAATCAGTGTTTCTTTTTTGGCTTTGCCTCGTGAGCGATATTTGAGATAGATGGTATACATCTGTTCGTTATGTTTGATGGCAGCAAGAAAGATTGCTTTCTTTGCCAGTTTGGCTCCCCGTTTGGCAAGCTTTCCGCTTCGGGACTTCCCTCCTGACTCATCGAGTGTAGGATAAAGAGCTAGAAGATACCCAACCAGTGCTTTGGTAGAATGAAGCCTGTCAAGATTGCCACATTCTGCAAGGAGTGTAAGGATGGTTTTATCAGAAACTCCTGGAATAGTACGGAGATTATCAATGATATCGGAGACCACTTCTTTGTCTTCTTCTTTAAGTGGAGTATCTTCACTAAAGGGTGCCTGCATCGTTTCAAGGGTTTTATCAAGCATCTCCTGTAACATTCTGATTTGCTTGATGTTCATATGGATATGCAGTGCCCTTGCTTCCTTGGCAATACCGGAGTAGACAGAAGCCTTTGCCGTATCAAGCAGCAGTTGTGCCTTCTCTTAGGTAAAGTTGTTTCCCTGAATACCCCTGAAGGTCTTTAAGATTCTGGGGTCTGAAGCAAACTCATAATGCTTGGTAGTAGGATACTTCTCAAGCAGTGCCATCCCTGAAATACTGAAAGGGTCTCTGATGATGGTTTCAAGTTCAGGAAAGACCACTGTTAGAATGGTCTGGTGTTACGCTTCAATGCTTTAATTTGATTGGAGAGTGACTCTTTATGGCGGTACAGCTTACGCAGGGAGTGCAACTACTCATCTCGGAGACATATCCTTTGGAGAACCTGCCGCTTTTTAGTAATACTGCGATCATCACTGCATCGATATTGTCGTTCTTTTCACGTTTCATCGTATTCATCTCTCTGAATTTACTGGTTTGGTAAGGATTTAATAATACCACAGGATAGTCTAAAGATTGCAGATGACGATACAGATTCTCGAATCAAGCACTGGTCGCTTCCATTCTGATGAGTATATCAGAAGGGTCAAGTCCAAGTTTCTCAAAGTGCACAAGAAGCTTTTTAAAGCCTTTTGCATCATGAAAGGAAATTAGGTTTGTACCTACAGCCTCCTAACTCTATGTAGTGGTAAGCTGACATAAGATATCAAGCTTCCATCCAGCGTTTCATCGGTGAGTCTGGTTGACCTAAATTCAATAGGCTTATTTGCGTTGTTTCCCAACAAGGAGAAAACGGATTGTTCATTTAGTGTCATTGACTGTGAATTGTACCAGTGCTGACAACAAGCATCAAATACTACCACAAACCTTTTACACCCATCATCCTTAACAGTGATGGCGGGTGTAGGGTATTATAGGGGGAGGGAAATTTCATGAAAAAAATGCCAAAACCATATGAGGTTATGGAAACACTGATTGAGTATGTGAATGATGCATATTCTTTTAACAAGCTAAATCTTAAAGGAACGATACAATTCTATTTAACTTATGAAAATACTACATATGACTTTTTTGTAGATGTAGATACCCAATTAACACTACATCAGGGAGAGCTAAATGATCCTACAGTCATATTACGGTCTAAACTATATGACTTTTTGGATTTGGCATCAGGGAAATTGCATCCCGTTATAGGTGTACTGACAAGAAAGCTTATGTTTTCAGGGAATATAGGTTTTTTTAAAAAAGTCATGCAGCAGAAAAATTTATTCATAGCAGGTGTAGATATAGATAAATATCGTGATGAAGTCAAGGATTTTGAAAAAAATCCTCATAACCCTTGGATCGAGCCAAAGTCTGTCTTGATTATTAATGGGTCTCCTAGAGCTAAAAATGGATACACGGACTTCTATTTAAGACCATTTATTGAAGGTCTTGAAAGTACAGATGCCAATGTTGAAGTTGTTTATCTTGAAAAACACTATATTAAAGGATGCAAAGGCTGTTTACGCTGTATGATGAGTGAATCCGGCGTATGTATACATGATGGTAAGGATGAATTTGAAGCGATCTATGACAAGCAGATGAAAGCGGACTTGATCATATTTGCTTTTCCGTTATATATGGATGGTATGACAGCAGTTTTAAAAAGCTACTTGGACCGCACTGTTCGAAGTGACTATCCATTTAAAACAGAAGGACGATTAAGACAAAGACATTCACGTAGAAACCAAAAAAATCAAACCATGATGGTATTTTCAATATGTGGTTATTTGCAAAAGGAAAACTTCGATGCTTTGCATCAGCATTTTCAACAGTTATCTATAACGAAGCATATGCCGTTGATCGCAGAAATATACAGACCCGCATCTATCTATTTATATAATAACCCTCTAATGTACAAAAAACTGAATCATATTTTGAATGGTCTTAAAAATGCCGGAAAAGAGGTGGTAAAGTATGGAAGGATTTCCCCTAAGACAAAAAAAATAATAGAGCAAAATGCAGAGAAGAATGATGTATTTATGAAAATTGCAAATAACTTCTTCTTTAAAAAAATGAAAAACAATGAAAAAAACTTTTAATATCTTGGAGTAACATATATGAGACCTTATAGTAATGAAAAAATAGCAATTGTTGGAATGTCAGCACAGTACCCAGGTGCCAAAACCCCTTTAGAACTTTGGGAAAATGTTCTCTCGAAGCGAGTTCAATTTAGACGTATTCCTGATGAACGTCTCCCTTTAAGTGAATATTATGATAGTGATGAAAATGCCAAAGACAAAACATACGGAAATCGTGTAGCAGTTATAGATGGCTACGAGTTTGACTGGATCGGGAAGCGCATTCCAAAGAAAACATATGATGCAACAGACACTGTTCAGTGGCTTGCACTTGATATAACGTTAAAAATGCTTGAAGATGCAGGTATTGAACCTTCATCCTTGCCCAAAGAAACAACGGCTGTCATTCTTGGAAATACACTTGTAGGGGATACGTCACGATCAAAATATTTTAGACTTCGTTGGCCCTTTGTGCAAAAAACACTCAGAACAACAGCAGAATGTGCGGGGATGGCATCTGATGATATTGTCAAACTCGAAGAAAGTATGGAACGTGTTTTTAAGTCGGTATTTCCCGATGTAAATGAAGATACGATAGCGGGTGGTTTGGCAAATACAATTGCAGGAAGAGTATGTAACTATCTCGATTTAAAAGGTGGAGGTTACATAGTTGATGGTGCCTGTGCTTCATCCCTGATAGCTATTTCTACAGCGGCAGAGCAACTACTGTTAGGTGATCTTGACTTCGCTATTGCAGGTGGAGTAGATATGAGTTTAGATACCTTTGAACTGATAGGATTTGCAAAAGCTGGTGCTTTAAGTAAGACTGAAATGCGTGTATACGATAAACGCGGTGATGGATTTATCCCTGGAGAAGGATGCGGCATCATAGGTTTAAAAAGATTGAGTGATGCCAAACGTGATGGTAATAAGATCTATGCTGTTCTAGAGGGATGGGGAGTCTCAACGGATGGCAAAAGTGGAATAGCCACACCTACGGTTGAAGGACAATCTTTTGCATTGAAGCGAGCGTTCGCAAAAGCAAAATTAGAACCGTCAGAGCTCGACTTTATTGAAGGGCATGGTACCGGTACAAAAGTTGGGGATTATATCGAATTAACAGCTATGGCAGATGCGTTGAATTCTAATAAAACAATGAAAGACTCTTCATGTGGAGTTACATCATTTAAAACAATCGTGGGTCATACAAAGGCTGCATCAGGCATTGGAGGGCTTATTAAAACGGTCATTGCACTTAATCAGCGTGTCATGCCGCCACTTGCCAATTGTGAAAAACCCCATGGGCTTTTTTCTACAAAAGCAAAGTCTCTTTATCCGATTATTGAGGGGGAAATCAGACCACAAGATATACAAATGAAGGCAGGTGTATCATCCATGGGTTTTGGTGGGATTAATACCCATGTTGTCTTATCATCTGCTGATAAGCCATATGCACATCTGAAACCGAAAATCCATGAAGAAGCTTTATTTGAATCATTTCAGGATTCAGAGCTGTTTATATTTAGTTCTGAATCTCAATCACTACTAACAGAAAAAGTAGAACGCTTAGTAATACAAGTGGAACAAGCAAGCTATGCAGAGATAGCTGATATAGCTGTACAACTTTCTTCAGAAGTGAAAAGTCATGAAAGAGTAAAAGCTGCAGTAATGGTTCAGACACCATTTCAGGCATCTGAACGTTTGAAAATTCTGATAGATAGTTTAAAAAACAATATTATAGTCAATACTGTTCATTATGATTATAATAATGATATATATATATCTACCAATACAGATGATAAACATGTAGCTTTTGTATTTCCAGGACAAGGCTCACAACAGATTAATGCTGCTAAAAAACTGATTAGACGTTACCCATGGGCTCAAAAAATAGTTGATAAAGCAAAAGAAATTTTTAAGAAATATGATTGTGAAGATATTTTAGAACTTCTTTTCAGGCCTTTGGATAAAGTAAGTACTGATGAAGAGGTTGCAAACTATAAATATTTACTGCGGCAAACGGAAAAAGCACAGCCAGCTATTGTACTTTCTTCAATTATCTGGTATGAATATATGTTACGTGCAGGTATTGTACCGAAGAGTGTTTCCGGTCACAGTTTAGGCGAGCTTACAGCATTCTATGCTGCAGGCTGTTTTACACTAAAAGAGGTTATTGAACTTGCGGTACTTCGTGGGAAGTTGATGGCATCATCAACTGAAAATGCAGGTTCTATGGTTAGCTTGATGTGTGAAGAAGATGCAGCCTTATCACTTATAGGTGAAGTATCTACAGGATATTTATCTATAGCAAACCTTAATAGTTCCAGACAAACTGTTGTTTCTGGAGATAAGGATGCTGTTGCAAGATTGATAGATATCGCAATTAAAAATAATATTAATGCAATAGAATTGCCAGTAAGTAATGCATTTCACTCAAAAATAGTTGCAGAAGCCGCAAAAAATATGAAAAAACACTTTCCTGTTTCATCTAAAATAAAGCAATTAAATAAAATAGTTGTTTCATCCACAGATGGAAAAATCATAGATGAGACTTTGGATCTCAGAGAACATTTCTCAGAGCAAATTGTTAAAAAAGTTGATTTTATCACAACTGCTAAAACGTTGGACTCTCTATCAGATATTGTAATTGAAATAGGACCTGCAGCTATATTGTCCAAACTACTTAAATCAAATATAGATAATATAAATGCTTATCCAATTGCATCTACTGCAGATACATTCAAAGATGTGAACCGTGTTTTTGCGATTTTGTTTACAAACAATTTTGATATTAATTGGAACAGTATTTATGAAAATAGACTAATTCGCCCATTTGTACCGGCAGAAGAATTGAAGTTTGTAGCAAATCCCTGTGAATATCCGTTTAGTGAAGATTCTTTGAAAAAAATAGAGTTTTTGAATATACCAGAGGGAAGAGGAATAGATATTTTTACTGATATTCCTTCCGATCAGTTAACAGATTATATGAAAAAAAGAAAAACATTTATATCCGATGTTATTAAGTCAGATATGAAAAGTTTATCAGAGTTTGAATCAAAAGCAATGGTTTGTACCGCTATAACAGATGTGGTGCTACCTGAGACCAAGGTGACAAATCATAGGGTAGAATCCATCTCAACATTGGACACCCTGTTGAATATTGCATCGGAGATGACAGGATTTCCGAGAGAAAGTCTTAACGGCTCCATGCATCTCCTGGATGATCTGAATTTTGATTCTATAAAGGCCGGCGAACTGGTAACATCTGCAGCAGAAGCACTCAATATTACAAAAGAGGTGGATCCTGTCATGCTTGCCGGTGCACCGATAGAAGGTATTGCAAAATATTTTGATACCCTTCTTTCTGAGACCAAGGTGACAAATCAT
>JALSPX010000177.1 GCA_026985755.1 Sulfurovum sp.
ATCAAAACAAAATTTATTAGCGCTAAGCTGGCACAATGCTTTTTGTGAGACACACCGATATAAAAAAGAGTGTAAACGTGGACTTAGCAGTCTACTGAGAAGAAAAGCCAGTGATACACAGTTTGTCCTACATGGTCTCTGGCCTCAACCACGTACCAATGTCTATTGCCTCAAAGATAAAAAGCTTATTCATGCAGATAAAAACAAACGTTGGAGGTCTATCCCTGATATAGGTTTAAATAGCACTACAAAAGAAGCTTTGGCAAAGGTTATGCCAGGGTTTAAATCGCAGTTACACAAACATGAGTGGATTAAACATGGTACTTGTTATGGCAAAGATGCCAATACATACTATAATGATGCGGTAAGTCTTATAAACCAAGTCAACAACTCTGTACTGGGTAAGTTCTTTTCTGAAAATATAGGCAAAAGGATTAGTCTTAAACAGGTGCGTATGATAGCAGACAGAGCCTTTGGTAGAGGGGCAGGAAATCGCATTGAGCTACAGTGTCGAAAAGGCTTGGTGACAGAACTTTGGTTGCATCTAGGTAGTGGTAAAGCTGATTTGGCTGCTTTGCTTCAAAAAGGTAAAAAGATTAGAGGCAGATGTAAAGGTGGTTTTATAGATAAGGCAGGCTTTGGGAGATAGTATTTGTAATGAAGAATAGTTTTCCCTTAGGGATAGATGAGATTCTGATAATTAAGAGATGGTTTAAAATTGGTTGCGGGAGGCGGATTTGAACCACCGACCTTCGGGTTATGAGCCCGACGAGCTACCAAACTGCTCTATCCCGCGACAGGATTTATAACTTTTAAAAAGTTATTGGAGTGAGATTGTATCTTGAATATATATATTCAAACTTAAATTTAAAATATGGATGGGGTAGAGGGATTCGAACCCCCGAATAACGGTACCAAAAACCGTTGCCTTACCGCTTGGCGATACCCCAACACTAATAAGCCTTATGGCTTATGTGGACGGCATTATAGCACCAAATGTTCCACTTGTCAAGGGCTTTTTTTAAAAAGTTGTGAAATTTTTAAAATTGAAGTACGAATAGGTATAATACTGTAATTTAGTATATACAATGTTGGAGACAAAATGTCAGAAAAAGCGATAATAAGAGTAGAAAAAGCTATCAATGAGATAAAAAGAGGTCGTATGGTCATCATGATGGATGATGAAGATCGAGAAAATGAGGGTGATCTGGTCTATGCTGCTACTTTTTCTACCCCAGATATGGTCAATTTTATGGCTAAAGAAGCCAGAGGACTCATTTGTACACCCATTACAAAAGAGATAGCTTCAAAGTTAGATTTATTACCTATGGTTGCAAACAATGTTTCTAATCATGAAACAGCTTTTACCGTTTCTATAGACTCCACTACTGCAACAACGGGTATATCTGCTGCAGAACGTGATGACTGTATCTCTAAGCTTGCCAGTCCTCAAACAGTAGCTTCAGACTTCGTGCGCCCTGGACATATTTTCCCACTTATTGCCAAAGATGGTGGAGTATTGGTACGTACTGGGCATACAGAAGGCTCTGTTGATTTATGTAAACTTGCAGGTCTTGCACCCGCAGCAGTGATTTGTGAGATTATTAAAGATGATGGAACCATGGCGCGCATGGATGATTTGGAGCCATTCGCATCTAAACATGATTTGTCTATCGTCTATATTTCTGATATTGTAGAGTATAGACTTGCCAATGAAAAATTGGTGACAAGAGTCTCAGAAGAAGAGACAGAACTTAGGGGTATAAAAGTAGAAAAAATGACCTATATTGATCACTTGAAGAGAACACATACTGTGGTACAATTTTATGGCAGACATGAAACTGCAAATGTGAAGTTTCATAATATTGGGACAGATATAGGACTGCTTCTTGATGATAAACGTTTCTCAGCACTCAATAATTCTATAGATTATTTAAAGAACAATGGTGGGATACTTGTATTTTTGGATACAAAAACTATCTCTCATGAACAAGCCAAAGAGTTTGGGGTAGGAGCACAGATACTTAAAGATCTTGGTATCAAAAATATTAACCTCCTTACTACTAATATCGATACCGAGTTTGTCGGACTTGCAGGATTTGGGCTTGATGTTGTGAACAAAATAGAGGTAAGCTAGTATGCCAAAAAAGAAGATACTTTTTGTATGTTTAGGTAATATTTGTCGTAGTCCATTGGCAGAAGGGATTGCGCAAAGCATTATAGAAGATAAAAATCTTAAACTCAAAGTAGATTCTGCAGGTACAAGCCATTGGCATAAAGGTGAAGCTCCCTGTGCTAACTCTATGACTATTGCCAAAAAAAACCATGTAGATATAAGCAAACAAAAATCACGACCTATCACACAAATAGACAAAGAAAAGTTTGATTATGTCATTGCGATGGATAAGCAAAACAAAAAAGATTTAGAAGCATTTGGTTTTCAAAAAGTTTCTTTATTAGGAGAGTATGGCAATTACCATGGTGAGGATGTTCCTGACCCATACTATTTTTCCGGTCTGCAAGGGTTTGAAAAAGTCTACGAAATGATTGAGGTATGTGTCAATGATTTCTTGAGAGCAGAAGGACTTTTGTAAAAAAGATGGAAGAGATGACCTCAAATAAGAATCAAAGACAAGTATATTATGAATAAAACAGACGTACTCGAAGCCCTCAAACACTCCAACGTCTTCCTCACAGGTGGAGCAGGAACAGGGAAGAGTTATATTACCAATGAGATTATAAAAGCGTATCGAAAACGTGCAAAGCAGGTGGTTTCTCTGGGCTCTACTGGGGTGTCTGCTGTGAACATCGGTGGCTTTACGGTGCATAGCTTTTTTGTTTTTGGTATCTCCTCTAACTTCGAACAGCTTAATCAGAGTGACAAGCGGGCTAAAAAACGTCTAGCAGACTTAAAAAAAGTACTCAAAGCCACAGACCTTATTATCATTGATGAGATAAGTATGGTTAGTGCTGACTTACTGGATATGATAGCTTATAGATTGAATAACTATGGTTATTTAGGTAAAGTGCTTTTTGTGGGTGACTTTTTTCAGTTGCCACCAGTAGTGAAACAAAACAACCGACAAGATGTCTTTGGTGAGAAACTTTATGCTTTTGAGTCTATGGCATGGGAGAGGTTTGAGCTTATAGTGATAGAGCTGACGCAGATGAAACGTACTACCGATGCAGAATTTACACATATACTCTCTAAGGTACGTAAAGGTGAGTGTGACGAAGAGGTCATCACCTATATGACAAAGCTGTGGAATAATGAGCAGATGGAAAAAGAGCCTACCTACTTATACGGACGTAACCTAGAAGTAGAGCAAACCAATAGAGCCAAGCTCAATCAGCTCGAGACAGAAGAGACTATCCTTTTTGCTAATATAGAGATGTTTGGCAATGTACATGAAAAAAAGCTCTTGGGCTGGAAAAATATGCTTCCTATCTCTGAGCAACTGACCCTTAAAGAGGGAGTGCCAATACTCTTTACGGTAAATAAATGGGGGAAATTTGTCAATGGTGAACGTGGGATTTTACGAAAAATAGAAGATGATTACCTCATAGTAGAAAAAGAAGAAGAGTACGTACGAGTAGAACGCCATGCGTTTGACTTAGTAGATATGCTAGTCAAAGATGATGGTACGATAGAGACTTTTAACCTAGCTACACTTTCGCAATTTCCATTGAAACTCGCCTATGCTGTGACTATACATAAATCCCAAGGGATGAGTATCGATAATTTGGTGTGTAATGTAGATAATATCTTTGCACCCAGTCAGTTTTATGTGGCTATTTCTCGTGCGACTAATCCTAAAAATTTGAAGTTAGATTTTAACAAAGGGGATTTGACACAGTATCTGCGTAGGGTGGTACATGTAGATACGAGGGTGGTGGAGTATTATAGACAGCTTACTACAGTGTAAGTATTTCTATGTGACCTGCAGGCTTTATATGTAATGTACTATCTTCTATAATAACAACGTCTCCATCGAGTTCAAGTAGATTATGTTCATTTTTTAAATTGATAGTAATTTCCTCTTTTACTTGTCCATAAAAACTACCAATTTTTGAGATGAATGATGCAGGTGTAAAAATAAAAAATCTTTTGTTGCTTAAAAGCATAAAGGGTGTCATAACCAGATGCACAGGCAAGAGAAAAAAACCTGCTAAAAGATACTTTGTTATGCCCGCTTCAAGTATCCCAAATCGTAATGTTTCTGAAAGAAATATATGTTGCAAATCTCCCATATTTCCTGCAGAGAATAAAAATATTTCATTATTAAGTGTATAATAAACATGTGTAGTGTTTTGTAATGGTTTGTTTTTTACAAGTGATTCGAGTAATATTTTCAGTTTGGGTGTTTTATGAAGTTTTGAAATGACATTAAAAGATCCAGTAGGATTGAGTATAAACTTTGCTTGATGCTCAATAGTGTGCAATATTTTTATGATACGTCTAATGGTTCCATCACCACCATTGATAATGATGTAATCAAATGATGCTAATGTTTGAAATGTTGAGAGTTCAGATTCTTCTATGTTGCTAATAGAAAGTCCTTCAAATACTACAGTTTTGTTAATACTCAAAATTTTCATCATTTTCCTTGAACTAAATAGATAGCTATAATTATAGCTATCAAAATTGAAAATGAAGAGGGTTATATCTTTTAATCTATTAAAGAGTAAAATACATTCAAAATTTATTATCATAAAGGAAAACCATGGAAAACATACCAAACTGCCCAGAGTGTAACAGTGAATATACGTACGAAGAGGGAGATCTCTATATCTGTCCGATGTGTGCACATGAGTGGAGTAAAGATGCATCATCTGCAGGAGAAGAAGAGGAAGTTGGACTTGTTGTTAAAGATGCCAATGGTAATATCCTAGAAGATGGTGATAGTGTAACAGTGATTAAAGACCTTAAAGTAAAAGGCAGTAGTGATGGGATTAAGGTAGGTACCAAGATTAAAAGTATTCGTCTAGTAGAAGGTAATGATGGGCATAATATTGATTGTAAAGTTCCTGGGGTAGGGGCAATTAAACTCAAACAAGCGTTTGTAAAAAAGGCATAAGCCTTTTTTACTTTTTTTAGTCAATTTGTAATAGGATATTATAACCCTTTCATAACCACATCATATAAAGAATCTATCTCTTCATCTTCCAAAAAGACAGTTTTTTTGCTCTGAAAGAAGTCAAGTATCTTTTTGGTAGGGAGTGAAGGGCTATAGATGCATGCAGGGTGTGCAGGTTTAAATGCTTGCATCAGGGCAATATCTTCTTCTATGCGTTGCTCACAGATAAAACAGTTCTCTTCAGGGTAGAGCCTTCCCTCATAGTCAAGCAGGGTAATGTAGCTCTCTACTACGATTCTCTTGGGATTTTGTTTGTCCCATTTTTTAGCCGCAGTGAGAAGCAAATCATAGTAAAAAGGTTCCAACTCCTCTGCATCACGTAAGTGGGGTTCAAACTTTTTAATAAAGTTATGCCACATGAGAAGTTTGTTTTTGTCATGTAACCAAGGAAAGCCCATATGTGATAGCGAACGAAGCCGTGGCATAAACCTACCATCTTCACCTTCCACTTCAAAGTCTATCAAGTTACCCAGCTGTAAAATGGAGTGTCTTGCACCAAAAAAACGATAGTAGGTTCGTATCTCAGTATCTGTCAAAACGACTGCAATAGAGTCTTCATTTTTGGCTTTTTTGACTGAAAGTATGAATCCTTTGATGGTGGCTCCTTGGTTTTTCTTAATTATAGTCAAAAAGATGTTAAACATCTAAGTACGCTCTATGTGGGCGTACATCGCTTAAACAAATCTTAACATCATTTTGGCTATAATCGCCTACTTTATAAGAGCACTATATGATGTTCAGACTATACTTTTAAGGTTGGAATATGCAAGATTTATTTACTTCATTTAAGGACAATTGTGGGTTTGGGCTTTTAGCTTCCATCGACAATATACCCTCACATAAAAACTTGGAAGATGCCATTACTTCACTCTCTCGTATGATGCACAGAGGTGCCATAGCAGCAGATGGTAAAACTGGCGATGGGTCAGGACTTTTACTCTCTTTGCCTAAATCATTTTTTGCCAAGGTCGCAGCTGAAGATGGCATAGAACTTCCAGAGACTTACGCCGTAGCCATGGTGTTTTCCAGTAACCCAAGTGATTTTGATGTCATCAACAAAGTGTGTGACAACAATGACCTAAAAGTACTTTACACACGTACTGTCCCTGTAGATACCAATGCACTAGGAGAACAGGCACTTGCATCACTTCCAACCATGAAGCAAGTTTTTGTTGCCCCTAAATCAGCTGTAGCATCCAACCGTTTTGAAGCATTGGTGTACCTTTCTCGTAAAGAGATAGAAGCAGCGCTTATGGATGATGAGACTTTTTACATTCCGTCATTTTCAACCTCTGTGGTGTCGTACAAAGGGCTAGTGATGCCTACACACATCAAGGAGTTCTACAAAGATTTGGCGAATCCTGATTTTGAAATCTCTTTTTGTCTCTTTCACCAGCGTTTTTCTACCAACACACTGCCACAGTGGAAACTTGCACAGCCATTTAGAATGATAGCCCACAACGGTGAGATAAACTCTGTCACAGCAAACCGTTTTAATGTCGCTGCCAAAATGGCTACAGCAAAATCTGATGTCTTTAGCGATGAAGAGATGGCTAGACTGAAAAATGTTATCCAAAAGGGTATGTCTGACTCAGCAAGTTTAGATAACTTTATGGAATTTTTACGTGTCAATGGCGTAGATTTCTTCAAAGCAGCACGTTCACTCGTACCTGCGCCTTGGCACAATGCACCACATATGGACTCTGATTTGAGAGCATTTTATGAGTATGCAAGTACCTGTTTTGAGCCATGGGATGGACCAGCAGCGGTGAGTATGACAGATGGTCGTTACATCGGTTGTGTGCTTGATAGAAACGGACTAAGACCTTCTAAATACATCAGAACTACCGATAACAGACTGCTTATCTCTTCTGAGTATGGTGTACTTCAAGTGCCTGAAGATGAGATAGTAGAGCGTGGACGTTTACAGTCTGGGGAGATGATGGGGATAGACCTCAAACATGGAAAACTCCTCAAAAGTACAGATATCGACGACTACCTCAAAGCAGCGAACCCTTACGACAAATGGCTAGGTAAAAACATGTCTTACCTCCAAGAGTTTGTACCAAGTGCATCTGTAGATAAGTGCTCTACCAACCATGGAGATATGGAAGCAAAACAGCGTTACTTCAACTTTACCACAGAGGTGATTCGTGAGGTAGTTAAACCTATGATAGCTGAAGGCAAAGAGACGACAGGTGCCATGGGTGATGATACCCCAATCGCAGCTTTTTCTACAGAACAACGTAACTTTACAGACTTCTTTAAACAAAAATTTGCACAAGTGACCAACCCACCGATAGATCCTATCCGTGAAAAAACAGTTACCAGCCTAAACACTGGATTTGGTGAGATACAAAATATTTTAGCAGATGGACCAGAGCACGCAAAAAGACTTAAAACAGTTCTACCTATTATGTCTGCAGAGAAATTCTGCCTGCTTCAAGAGTTTGGTAATGAGAATGATGAAAAGTATGATGCTGTTTATAAGTGTGCATCGTATGGTACTACTTATACGACTGACCTCAAAGAGAGCTTGCATGCATTGGTAGAAAAAATCATCGTAGATGTGCGTGACAATGGTATAAGAACCATTATCCTTGATGACAGAGGACTTGATGAAAATACCAAAGTGATTCCTATGCTTATGCTCGTAGGACGTTTGAGTCAAGAGCTTTTAGAGGCCGAACTTAGACACCTTACAAGCATCGTAGTAGCTACGGGTGAAGTCTTTGACCCACACACAGCTGCCACGATGATAGCCTATGGTGCAGCAGCGATTTATCCATATTTACTCTACTACACAGTGGAGCAACTAGAAGAGGGTAATGTTGACATTAAGCCAACACTTAAACGCTTTAGACGTGCGATGGGTGCATCATTGCTTAAAATTATGTCTAAAATGGGAATTGCTACGATTTCATCTTATAGAAACTCACGTCTTTTTGATGTGATAGGGCTTGATAAAGAGATTACTTCTGAGTGTTTCGCAGGTACAGATGCATTGCTTCCAGGGCTTGGGTATGAAGATATCGATGCAAGACTCAACAGCAACCATCAACGTGCTTTTACTTCTGAGTTCGATGGTAAAAAAAACACTCTTTACAAAGGTGGTTTCTACAAGTACAGACGTGGTGAAGAGTTCCACGACTTCTCTCGTCCTACGATTTCTGCTATTCAAAAAGCAGCAGAATCAGGAAAAGTAGAAGACTATGCAGAGGTGAAAAAACTGGTCAATGAACGTGATAAAAAGTTCATTCGTGATTTCTACCAGTTAAAAAGTGATAGAAAATCTATCAGCATAGACGAAGTAGAACCATTGAGTGAAATCTTCAAACGTTTCTCAACGGCTGCGATGTCTATGGGGTCTATCTCTCAAGAGGCACATGAGACCTTGGCAGTAGCGATGAACCAGATTGGTGCGAAGTCAAACTCAGGTGAGGGTGGAGAAGACCCTGCACGTTACGGGACAGAGAAAAACTCTAGCATCAAACAAGTTGCTTCAGGGCGTTTTGGTGTGACACCAGAGTATTTACGTTCTGCCACAGAGATACAAATAAAAGTCGCTCAAGGTGCAAAACCAGGTGAGGGTGGACAGCTCCCAGGAAGCAAAGTTAGCCCACTTATTGCAGAACTTAGATTTACGAAACCAGGTGTGACGCTCATTTCACCACCACCACACCATGATATTTACTCTATTGAAGACTTGGCACAGCTTATATTTGACTTGAAACAGATTAATCCTAAAGCGATTATCGCGGTAAAACTGGTCTCTACCGCAGGTGTAGGGACTATCGCAGCAGGTGTGGCGAAAGCCTATGCCGATAAAATCATTATCTCAGGTGCAGACGGTGGTACAGGTGCCGCACCTATTGGGTCTATCAGATTTGCGGGTAACCCATGGGAGCTTGGACTTATCGAAGCACACAATGCACTTAAAGCAAACAATCTTAGAGGTCAAGTACGTGTAGAGACAGATGGTGGGCTTAAAACGGGGCTAGATGTTGTGAAAGCTGCGATTCTTGGTGCAGAGCAATATGCCTTTGGTACAGGAGCACTTGTGCTGGTAGGATGTATTATGCTTAGAGTGTGTCACCTTAACACTTGTGGTGTAGGGGTTGCTACACAAGATGAGCATTTACGTAAACGCTTTAGTGGTAATGTGCAAAAAGTAGTCAACTACTTTACGCTCATCGCTACAGAAGTCAGAGAGATACTTGCAGAGCTTGGCTACAAGTCGCTTGAAGAGATAATAGGTAAAAATGATTTACTCGAAGTGATAGATGATGCTTTTGCGAAGAAGTTTAACTTTGAAGAGTTACTTTATAAATTAGAGGGTGATAATACCTGTCAAGTACCATTTAACGAACCATACGACCAAAATGAGTATGAAAAAGAGATACTTCAAGAGCTTATGCCAACGATAGAAGACCCCTCAACACCTGTGGTACTTAACAAAGAGATTTCTAACCTCAATCGTTCATTTGCGACACGTATTTCAGGAGAAATAGCAGCACGCTATGGAAATGCTGGTTTACCTGAAGGTACCATTACACTTAACATGAAAGGGACTGCTGGTCAGTCTCTGGGTGCCTTTATGTCTAAAGGTATCAACATTAACATTGAGGGTGCAGGAAACGACTACATCGGTAAAGGGATGAACGGCGGTCAAATCGTCATCACTGCGGACAAAGCAGGATATGAGTTTGCTCTTGGTGGAAACACTTGTCTTTATGGTGCAACAGGTGGAACACTGTATGTACATGGTCAAGTCGGTGAGCGTTTTGCTGTGCGTAACTCAGGGGCTACTACAGTCGTAGAAGGTACAGGAGACCACCCATGTGAATATATGACAGGTGGAGTAGCCGTCATCCTTGGTAAAACAGGTGTGAACTTCGGTGCAGGTATGACAG
>JALSPX010000178.1 GCA_026985755.1 Sulfurovum sp.
TGACACAGGCATAGTGCATGATCTTTACTATTACAGAGCTAGGTATTATGACCCCACACAAGCACGCTTTATCTCCCAAGACCCTATGGAGTTTATGAGTGGGGATTATAACTTTTATCGGTATGTGGGTGGGGATCCGGTGAATTGGATTGACCCGTTTGGGTATAAAAAGTGTGATAAGGCTGATAAGGATAAAAGGAAGAGAAAAGCTAATTCTAAGGCTAAGAAATTTGAAAAAGTTTTTAAAAAAATAGGTAAGAGTGCAGCAAAACGTATAGGTTTAAAAATAGGTTTTACGGTAGCAGCTGCTTCACCTTTTGATGGACCTGTACTGGATGTAATAGCTGCAGGATTATGGGTGAAAGAATTTTTTGATTTAAAACAAGATGTTAAAGATATTAAAGAAGCTGTAACTGATGTTAGAGGTGCTATAGATTCCATGCTGGAATGTGAAACATCAAATAAGAAAAAAGATGGTGAGACTATAAAAGGTAAAAAATGTTCTCCGCTAGAAGGAAGTAACGGTTGTGGAGCATATAGTGGAGGGAAATATGGTAAAATTTACAAAGGAGGTAATAACTGTCATCCACCTAGACACTCTCACCATATGCCTTCAACAAGTTCATATCCTAACGGTAGTCCTGGAAAATACAACCAACCTGCAATACAAATGGATTTAAAAGATCATCTTGCTACTGCAAGTCATAATAAAACAACGAGTAGTATTTCGGGAGATATATACCGTAAAATACAAAAGGAAATGATGAAACGAGGCATGATGCCTATAGTAATGGCAATGGATATTTTAGATATAAAAGCAAAATTTGGTAACAAATATGATGCAGCAATTACACAGATGATACTTTGGTCTATATGTATGGGGTATCTATGAAAAAATTACATATTTTATTTGTATGCTTTTGTATCACGATAATGGCAGACAATAACACAACCAATAAATTAGATATACCAAAAAAGGAGATTAAAATGAAATTCACATACAGTGAGCAATGGAGAGATGAGCTTTTAAAGCATGCTTCTAATGAAGGTATTACAAGAGATGAAACAGGAAAGTTTATTGATTTAATACTCATGGCAGATGATACCAATGATGAAAAGGTTATTTATGCACTCATTCAAACACTAGTAATAAGTAAGTGTGATTTAGGTGGGGTGGAAGAAACCGTATTAAGTACTCTAGCATCTACGGATTATAAAGCCTATTATAATGTTTTGTTTCGAGATATACCTAAAATATTAAAAAGCGAGGATAAAGGTTTGGCTGTGCTTTTACTTGACAGAGGATATAATGGGCACACTTTCACTTCCAAAGAATGGAGTGTTATAGAGAATTTAGCCAATAAATATCTAAGCAAAGATATTTTAGTAGTATTGTTACAACTAATGGAAAACAATAGATATTTTGACCTTGAAGATGAGGATTACCCCTTTCCCCAATTCTACAAACTCTTCCAAAAACTCCTAAAAGAAAAAAGCGAACAGTAAATGCCAGAGAAAAACCCACTTGATGACCTTATGGAAAAGTTCTCTTCGGAGCTCAAATATAAAGTACCTCTAGGACTTATTACAAATAAAGAAGAGAGACACTCTCCTTTTGATGGGGTTGAGATTGCATTGGTCTATTATTGGTCATATAAGCATGCTTTACTTCAAGAAAATATCGTTACAGTGCTTGACAAGCTTATCTCATCTAATACGAAGCTAACACACAAGAGACTCATAGGATATATGGTAGATAGTGTGGGTGAGGTATTGGAGAGTCATATCTATAAAACATCACCTAAAGAGTTTGTGGTTGATTATGTAGCTTTTACCTTTCAATGGCAATATAACTTTTATGAAGATTTAGAAAAACTATATCCACACATGAGAAGTTTTGGAGAACTCCCACAAACACAAGAAGCCTATGATGCTGTATTTAGTTTGTTGGATAAGCGTTATGCAATGTATTTTGATACACAAAACAATTAAAATGAAAATAACCTTGATGACAAGACACCCCAACCTTCTTCAGATGACAAAGGCAATGACATCATCCCCGATGATTTCTTTGTGAAAGAGTAAGTAAGGTATGAACTTCTTCTAATGCAACCCTAGATGTCAAGTGCAGAGTAAAAGTGTACCACTAAAAGGTACAATCTTCTAAATAAAAAGGAGGTTGTACATGATACAAACTGAGGAGTTTATAGTGATACATACCCTACATAAAAAGGGGCATTCAATCCGCTCTATAGCAAAGATTACCAAACTAGACAGAAGAACAGTAAGTAAGCGTCTCAAAGAAGATGAGAGGAAACCTCAAAGCCAAACTACATAAACAAAACAAAGAGCAAACCATTTATCTCTTTAACCTGTTTAACCAACTCATAAAGTGGAAAAGAGTAGATAAAGACAATCAACTCATAGAAGGATAC
>JALSPX010000179.1 GCA_026985755.1 Sulfurovum sp.
CTATCACTAGGGTAAAAGATATGGTTTTTGATACCTCCATCAGATACTCAAAAAGATCTTTAAATTTTGAGAATGTACCCAAAATTTTGATCTCTAGTTCATTTTGGATAATATCTATAAACTCTTCACAAAGCAAGGCTTCATTTTTTTTAGAGACAAAAAGATAGACTTTTTTTTCATACGCCTCTTTAATAAGTTTTGTTTTCCCAATACGTCTTCGCCCTACAATCACAGTCATACGTGATGATGTCATTGCATCTACCTCAATGTCGTGTAGATATTTTAGCTCTTTTGTTCTGTTATAAAATTTCATAGTACATACCTTCCTTAGATAGTAATATAAATTACTGTAATGTATATTACTATAATTAAACTGAGAGTTTTATACCTAAAAAATTTAAACCCAAAATTTCGACTAAAATTTATGGTAAAAATCCCATAGGATTCATATTTTTTGAATCTTTTGTGACTTGAAAGATAAGGTTTTTTTTGACTCTTCCTACCACGTACCCTCTCTTTATTTTTCGACCTACCTTAACATAAGGGGCAATTTTATCTAGTCTTTCATAGATGGTGTGTAGGTGGTTTGCATGTAACATGACTACTACTTTTCCGAGCGTTTTGCTCTCTCCTACAAAAACCACTTTGCCATTTAGAACATTGTAAACTTTGGTGTCCATGCCTTGTACTTGGAGGGTGACTGAGTCATTAAAGATTTCTACATGCTCAATAGGGTCTGTGAATATACCATAGTTTTTAATGACCTTAGCATTTCTCAGTGGTGAGATGGCTGTATACATATCATCATGTTTTTTGAGGAGATTTTGCACAATAGTCAGATTTTCGCACCCAAAACTGCTGTTTAAATCACAAGACTTTTCAAAATATTTTTTTGCACTGTTCAAATCTACTTCTACACTCTGTCCATTAAGATACATAAACCCTACATTGGAACACGCTGTACCAATGTCATGTTCACAGGATTTTCTGTAGTAATAAAGGGCTCTGTCAAATGCTCTTGCATGTCCAAGCCTAACGCCAATGGTATTACAATAGACTGCATTGCTTTTGTTGCATACTAGGTCAGTTTTGTCTTCATCGAGTGCATGACAGGCTTCACTATACCCCAAATCACAACTTCTTTTATAGTAGCCTATCGTTTCATTTAGGTCTTTTAATGTGTGGATTCTCTCACTCTTTAGGTTGCCACTCATAAGACAGCCATAACCATTGTCTAGGGTGCAGGCTTTTATGTAGTAGGGTAGGGCTTCTAAAGGTTTGCTTTTATGTGTCTTGTCACCATTGAGGTAAAGTGTTGCCAGATTATCACAAGCTGTAGCAAGGTCACCGTCACAGGCTATCTTATAGTACCCCTCTGCTAGTCCATACTCATGTGTAACATACGCATGAAAAAAACCTTTTCCCTCATATAGGCTTAGCTCTTCTTCTGTCATGCCACTATAGGCATAAGTGCTGTAGATAAAAAGTGTCAATAAGAGCAAGAGAGGTTTTTTCATAGAGTTTCTTTCGTGTTATAAATCTTTAAATTATATACACTTAGCATTATTTTTGATACTTATTTGCTGCTTAGGAAATACTATCTCTTTATTATTAAATTGAATACTAAAGCCCATATGTCTACCATCTTTCCACGTCCCAGTACCAAATTCTGGAGATGATGTATCACAACTCTTACCCAAATAAATAGTAAAACTTTTTGATTTTAATATAGCTCCATGCTTATTATAAACTACTCTAAAGCGAGTTCCCTTTTCACTGGTAAAATACTTAGAACTATTATTTTTATATCTTAATACACTTCGTTTGTTCTGTCCTACTCCTACTTGTTCCCTTCTGGCATTTATTGCTCGAATTTTTGCTTCATTTAAAAGTATTTCTTGCCTAAGTCTCTCTCTTCTGAGAGTCATCATTTCTTGTTGTTGCTGATACTGTATGTCTCGCTGTCTTTGCAATCTATTCTCGCGTATTTCATTCTCGGCTGCATTCCAACCTTCAATAAATGTTGATGCATGTCCTATTGCTGTTAGTATCAGAGTAATAAGTATAATCTTTTTCAATTAAAATCCTTTTAGTAATATTTTAAATAACTTATCTAATATTGGTGTTTAATATTCGCAATAATTACTACCTGTCTAGTTTCACCACGTTATGGTCACCGAGTTCAAGAAGTAAAAGTGATAGCTTGGTAGCATAATAGTAAAATCTTTACAGTAAAATAAGGATTTAAATATATCACAAGTCTATCACTCTAAGGCAAGAACAAATTCTCACATAAGAAGTATGATACAACAATCAAATTTAACAAATGTTGAACTGTCCAAAAAGTAAACCAAAGGTGATAATAGTAACTCTACACGCTCACTAGCCCACATCAGCACAGATACCCAAACCCTCACACGCATCAAAG
>JALSPX010000180.1 GCA_026985755.1 Sulfurovum sp.
GTAAAGCATCCTGCCTGGTTATACTCTTTGACACCTTCGATAAAAGGCTCTACAATGACATCGTTATCAAACTCGAAAGCCACATCAAGTGCATAGTCAAGTTCTGATGCTTCTTTGACGATACTCACACCAATACTGGAACCCAAACGCGTAGGCTTGATAATGACTGGGTAATCCATAGATATTTTTCTCTCATCATGTTTAGAGAGATATTCATAGGCTACTGTTTTAACCCCTAAACTCTCTGCCAAAAATTTGGTATAGAGTTTATTGTAAGACAGAGCTGAGGCTTCCATACGTGGAGAGATGAAAGGAATATTGAAAAATGCCATCATAGAAGAGATTTTTCCATCTTCCCCATCACGCCCATGGATTAAGTTGAGCAGACCATCAAAATCCACAGACTTAGAACCAAACATCCCATCAACAAAAAAGCCACCCTGCTTCAAGGTAAGTTGTTTCCCTTTTTTGTATTCACCTGATGAAAAGAGTTTAGAATTTATCTTAGCGGTATCTACCAAATAAAATTCTCTATCAGGACTTACAAAAATATAAGTCAGTGTGGATTTTTTAAGTACTTTTTTCATAGTAATCGCAGAAACAATGCTTATTTCATGTTCAAAACTGGAACCTCCAAAGAGTATAGCAATATTCATAAATCTACCTTTCTAATTTCTAATTTCTAATTTCTAATTTCTAATTTCTAATTTCTAATTTCTAATTTCTAATTTTACAGCATTTCTCTAAATGCTGTAAAGATATATGCTGATTCATGCGGACCAGGACTTGCTTCTGGATGATGTTGTACTGACATACTTGGAGAGTCCTTATATTTTAGCCCCTCAATCGTATTGTCAAACAAGTTTGTATGTGTGACTGTTGCTACTTCTGTAATGTTATCTGGTACATTATAGTTGTGGTTTTGTGCAGTAATCTCTACAGTGTTTGTCATCGCATTCATCACAGGGTGGTTACCTCCATGATGACCAAACTGGAGTTTGTAGGTATCATAGCCATGAGCGATAGAGAGTAACTGATGCCCAAGACAGATACCAAACAATGGTACTTTATGGGCAATAAGCTTTTTAATCTTCTCTTGTTCTTCTTTTAAAATCAAAGGATCTCCTGGACCATTAGATAAAAATACTCCATCTATCTCTTTACTGTCAATCTTCGCGATAATCTCTTTGGCTGGCATATCGTTAGGTACAACAGTCACTTCCATGCCCGCATGGGTAAGCTCATTAAGGATATTTCTTTTGATACCAAAATCAAGTGCAATAATTTTCTTGCTTGTTTGAGGCTTATCATAGTTGAAAGTATCCATATTATACCGTGCTTCATTGTGAACATACGCTTCTTTTGTACTCACCTGCTCAATGTAGTTTACATCTTCTATGCGTGGTGAAGTCTCAAGTACTCTTTTCAGCTCTTTCTCATCATGTATCTCCGTAGAAGCCACCATCATCATAGCACCCTCTTCACGTAACATCTTCGTGATAAAACGTGTATCGATTTCACAAATACCCAACACACCATTTTTTTCTAAAAGTGCTGCAAGTGTCTCTTCACATCTGAAGTTAGACGGTCTGTCTTGGTAAGTACGTACAATGATACCTTTACAGTGTGCGCCTTTGCTTTCCATATCTTGTGCATTACATCCCACATTACCTATCTCAGGCATGGTGAATGTCACAAACTGCCCAGCATAAGATGGGTCTGTGACTATCTCCTGGTAGCCTGTAAGAGAGGTATTAAAAACCACTTCCCCCACAGATGTACCCGTAGCACCAAACCCCTTGGCTTCAAGCATTAACCCATTCTCAAAATACAAAGATACCTTCGTCAATTCTTCGTTCCTCATTCCTAATTCCTCATTCACTACAGCATCCCTCTCTTAGAAAGTTCTTCTTGGTAAAATCGCTCATAAAGCAGCTCATAATCCTGAGAACCAGGAATGACCTCTTTTTGCATACCTTTAATTTTGTCATAGACAATATCATCTATCTCATCATAAGCATCTGCAAAGGCTTTAAAGGCTTTAAAAATAACATTTTTCACTTGGTTTTCATTGACATCATACTCTACAAGATAATTTTCATACAACTCATCTAGTATCAGGTGAGCCAAGTCATTATAACGGTCATCATAATTCATAATCACACCCGCTTCTGGAGCCATCTTTTTCTTAATCATAAAGAAAAGTTGTCTCTCATCTGCATGTTGAAACTCTATCTCGTCATAGTTTTCATCCAATATCTTTTTGACTTTTTCATCAAGGGCATGCTCTTTAGCAAGGTTCTCATCAATAATCTTTTTAGCAGCTTCAACCACTGCCTCTCTACCCTTAGGCATCGTAATAAAAGGTGTATTGGCTAAATCAATCCCGATTTTGGTTGCTACATATCCTGTTTGTTGTGGTTTTAGTCTCATGCTATGAACTCCTTATAGTGTATCTTAAAAAGCGACAAGTCGCTTGAGCCTGCTGCTGAAGCAAACCCAGTGTTAACAATCTCCTGTAAAAGAGTTGCCTTAATGGCAAGTTTTTTGCAGGAGACAATATCCAATGGCGTTATCTTATAATAGTATCTTCACGTTCTGGACTTGTGGAGATTATCCCCATTTTTGTCCCTATCATCTCTTCTAGTGCCTCTATGTATGATTTTGCTGTATCTGGTAAATCATCGAACACTCTTACACCTTCTGTCTTTTCCCAACCTGGGAATGATTGATAAATCGGCATAGCATCTTCTAAATCATAAGGTACATAATTAATCTCTTTGCCATCTACTTCGTACGCCACACATACTTTCACTTCATCAAAGCCATCAAGTACGTCAAGTTTCATTAGTGCTACTTGGTCTACACCATTCACACGTACTGCATGACGCATCGCTACCGCATCGAACCATCCACATCTACGTGGTCTGCCTGTGGTGGTACCAAACTCATGTCCATTTTTACGTAAAGTATCACCTTCCTCACCGAAATCTTCAGAAGGGAAAGGCCCATTTCCTACACGTGTACAGTAGGCTTTGGCAATCCCTGTCACTTTTCCAATGTCTTTAGGGTTAATCCCCAGACCTGAACATGCTCCAGCACTAACAGTCGTAGATGATGTCACGTAAGGGTATGTTCCATGGTCGATGTCAAGCATCGTACCCTGTGCACCCTCTAGCAATATCTTTTTATCCTCATCCATAATCTCCCACATCATCTGTGTCGTATCACAAATAAAGCTACCAAGTGCCTCTTTGTAGCCTTGAAGCTCAGCTAAAAGTGCCGCTTCATCTGGTGCTTCTACACCCATGGCATCAAAAACAGGCTTGTTCATCGCAAAATAAGCTACAATTTTCGCTGTCAATTTTTCAGGATTTAAAAGTTCACCCAGTCTATGACCGATACGTGCTATCTTGTCACCATAGGCAGGGCCAATGCCCTTACCTGTCGTACCAATGGCTTTGTCACCCTTCATACGTTCTCTGGCTTGGTCTATCTGTGCATGGTAAGGTAAGAGTACGTGTGCTTTGTCAGAAAGGAAAAGTCTTCCCTCTAAGTTATCAAACTGCTCCATCTCTTTGATGAAATCTACAGGAGAAAGCACGACACCGTTACCTACAATGTTCTTAGCACTAGCGTTAAGTACACCAGAAGGGATAAGGTGTAGTGCATACTTTTTATCACCAATGACAATGGTATGCCCTGCATTATGTCCCCCAGCAAAACGACAGACATAGTCATGTGTTTGTGCCATATGGTCAACAATCTTCCCTTTACCTTCATCTCCCCACTGGAGACCTACAATTAAATCTGCTTTAGAACTCATTACTTACCTTCTTTATCAATCTTATAACATACACACTCATCGGTATAGAGTGCAAATCCTGCTGCTTCTACACCATCAATCGTGTAAATCCCGCCCATTGCCAACAAAGCATTGTCTTCAAACATTCTAAAAGTCAAAGAGTCATAATAACGCATCTTTGCATAGTAGAGTGGAGAGACAACCATGTTTTCATAGTTAACTGCTTGCGTGGCTTCTTTTATCTTTTCAAGCTCTGCTTTGATGTCTGCAGGAAATGCCGATAAATCATCCAAGTCACTCACTGCGTTCATACGTACGAGTTGCTCTATCCAAGCAAACTCTGTACCCATGATTTGCTCTACATGCATAGACTTCAACACATCCAAAGAGACACCATACTTTTCATTGAGCAAGTGAGGTATGCGGATATTGGCTATCTGCATCACTGGCTTTGCGTCCATCTCATCAAGTAGCATAATTGTTGTTCGTGCTATCTCTTCAAAGCTTCCATCTATCACCTCAGCACCTATCTGATACTGCTCTTTAGTAGGGAACGTCACTGTAGGCTGAATGTAAAACCACTTTTTAGACTCCGTACTTCGCCCAAGTCTTTTGGTCACGATCCGCACTACATCTGCTGTAGAGTCTGCACGAAGGGTCACTTCATGGTTTTGCTCATCATTGAGCTTAAGCAATGGTTTTTTGTCATCAAAGCTTTCATGTTGGTGGTATGAAAAAAGCGGCGTCACTATCTCTGCAAACCCAAGGTTTTCAAGTAACTCAGCAGAGACAAATTCCATCTCTCTTTTAATCTTTGCAGACGTACCAAAGTAAAGTTTAGACCCCGAAGGGATTTCATGTTCATAGACCATTAGTTCTCTTCTTTTTTCAATATAGATTTAAAATACTCTTCGTGAAACACACGTGATGCTGTGCCATCAAAGTCTCTACGTCCCAATTTAGCCAAAGCCAATTCTACAGCTGTAACTGTCGCTACCATTTCATAGGGTGCTATGAGTCCCATTTGGTTAATACGGAAAATTTTTCCTTTAAGATGGTCTTGTCCACCTGCTACGTTGACACCGAACTCTGTTTTTAGCAGGTCACGTATCTCTTTGGCATTTGCATCATCTATGGTCGTCATAGACTTTGCAGGACTTGCAGGGTACGAGTGTAGCCCTAATGCTTCGAGCGCAAAACGTGTGGCTTTCGCACGACGTGCTGTGTCACAAAAGAGTTTACCTATGCCACCCTGTGCATCTATCTCTTGCAATACTGCACGAAGCCCGATGATAAGTGTCGTAGCTGCCGTGTAGGCTGTGGTATTTTGTTTCTGTTTTTTTATCTCAGAGGCAAGGTTTAGGTAGTAGCCTTTTCCTGCTCCTACTTTGTCAATCGCTGCATTACTAAGCCCTAGTATCGCTAACCCTGGTGGCAACATCAACGCCTTTTGGCTTCCTGCGATGAGACAATCAATGTTTGCAATATCTATACGCTCCACACCCACAGCCGTAATACCATCTGCGATAATCATAATGCTTGGGTTGATGGCTTTGACTGCCGCTGCTATCTCTTCTACAGGGTGTCGTAATCCACCCGCAGACTCAGAGATTTGAATCGCCACTGCATCTACAGAAGGGTTGGCTTTGACAGCTTCTACCACCTCTTCTACACTAGCAGGGGTATCCCACTCATGTTTGATCTCTACATTCTTAAGCCCTGAAGCCAAGGCAATCTTACCAAAACGCTCACCAAACTTTCCAGAATTGATAGAGAGTAAGGTATCATGACAAAGGTTCGTCACAGCCGCTTCCATCGCTCCTGTTCCAGTAGATGCAAGCATAATGACTTCATCGGTAGCAAAAAGCTTAAATAGCAATTCTCTAGTCTCTTTGAAAATCGCTTCAAATTCTGGTGTTCTGTGGTGAAGTGTCGGTGTAGCCATCGCCAAACGTACGGACTCTGGTACGGGTGTAGGGCCTGGTGTAAAAAGTAACATAAATATCCTCGCAATCGCCATCATGACGACGGCGTAATTGGCAAGATTATATCTAAAAAGAGGTTAGGATTTGGTTAGGGTGCAAGGAAGTGGGGAGTTCAGTATCAGCTCTATGTGCTTACAGGACTAAAACCATCTATTTCTTTCATAGATTCCAACAAATGTTTTTTATTCTCAGGAGACCGCATCAGGTAATCTGTTTCATTCATGCTGTTATATTTATCCAAAGAGATAATCAGCACCTTCTCCTCATTCTCACGACTAACAATGATATCTTCACTGTTATAATAGACATCATCAAAGAGTGACTTTAGGTTGTTTTTGGCTTCGGTAAAACTGACTACTTTCATTTTGTTTCCTTGGATGATGTTCTCTATTTGTGTATATCATAGGGCATAATAGAAGTTTTGTCAAACGCGTAGGGTGGAATTTTATTCCACCACGTAAGGTAATTGGTGGGCTATCACATGTTCGCCGTAAGGGCTAAAGAAATTGTTTGTAAATAAAAAGACTTTGTTTTCCACAGAAGTATATGTAAAAAATAAAAAATTATGGAAGTGGAGACTTTAGTCCCACTTAATATTTAATTTTTTCATTTATTTTCCCTTGGTTATAATTTATTTGTTATGTCATAATATCTAAAATCCACTGAATATTTTCTGATGGTAAAATTTTTCGTCCATCACTCAAACCTACAACACAACCATCTGCTGTCCAATCTCCTTATACCGTGTATAATAGTGTTCTACAAAAGAGTTAATCTTTTTATCTTTGGGCAAATAAATGCCCTTACTTTTCACAGTATACTGTTCCAAGTAGACACGGGCATCGACTTTTTTCAAGTATGTCTCTGCTAGGTTTTTATATGCAGCTCACAACTACAACGCTATCTTCTCAGAAATCTCAATATCATGCTTAATCAAAGCATTGACTATATTGTTAAGTGAAAGTTCATTCCCTGCATCTTTGAGTTTTTTCATGAGTACAGCCCTAATATCAGCATCTAAATATACAGGTATTTCCAATGCTTCTATAGGTCTATAAAATTTACCTTGTTCTGCATTTGTAAAATCATACTCTTTTTTCATTTTGGGCACCTCTCTTTATAAACTTTTTCTTCTTTCTTTGTTGCTCGTCTCGCAGAAATAATTCTCACTAACTCTTTCATCATCCCTAAAGGTATGGACTACCAAAAGAATTGTTTCATTGAGTGATTTACCCAATAATACCCATCTCTCTTCATCTTCTGAATGAAGTTCATCGTAGCTGTTTAACGCAAAAGGGTCTGCAAACACATAAGATGCCTGCTCAAAGGAAACACCATGTTTTTTGATATTAATGCTTTCTTTTTTTCTATCCCATGTAAACTTCATACTTCATTGTATCTAATTAGTGCAAATATCGCAAATAGAGATAGAGAATTACAAACTCACTGTCTGCTGTCCTATCTCCTTATTAAGCAAAGGGATATTTTATCTCTAAATATACTATGTTACTCTATCACCTCATCAAATAATCGCTTTACACTATTCATCTCTTCCTTATTTAAAATGCTTAATTTTTTTACAAACCTACTATTATCAATGGCTCTTACCTGAGCGATAAGTATATCGGAGTCTTTCTCCAGATTTTCTCGTTTTATCACACGCATACGCAAAGGCTCAGCATCATCAATAAGTATTGTTGTCAATGGCAATACAATTGTCGTGGGATAGCTACTATGATTGAGTTCATTTGTTTGCAAGATATACACAGGACGGATCTTGCCTACTTCATTATTTTTCTTTATAGGATTAAGATTAGCAAGCCATATCTCACCCTTAGATACCATCATCTAGTGTACCTTCGAGTATCTCATATTCACATTTATCTGCATGCATCACTTTTTCTACTGCTTTTTGTATCTTAGACTTATGTGAAGCTTCTACAGTTTGTGCATAAAAGGTAATAGCATCACGAATGACATCACTCTTTTTTTTATGCAGTTTGCTAGAGAGTTTTTCTAGTTTATCTGTGAGGGTATCATCTAGTCTCACTGTTGCTGTCATACTGTATCCTTTTGTATGATGTAATACTGTATTCTAACATACAACAGTGTGGATGTCAACTACAGCACAACCGTCTGCTGACCAATCTCCTTGTACCGTGCATAATAGTGCTCTACAAAAAATTTAATTTTTTCATCTTTAGGTAAATAAAACCCATCATTTTTGACTGCATACTGCTCCAAATACTCACTAGCATCTACTTTTTTCAAATACATTTCTGCCAAATTTTGATATGCAGAGATATACGCTTCTTTCATCGCATCATACTGGGAATAGTCTATGCGTATCTGCCCATCATAGGTAATGACCCCTGAGCCAAAGAGGATGTCTAAATGAATAAGCCCTTCACAATAATACGGCAACACTTCACCCACTTCACGCCATGCCATCAGCCCCACTGCACGTGAGACGACGTCATCTACCACATGGTGCTTCAACTCCTCACGTTCATTATGAAAAAATGCCATGAGCCCACCAGCCGTGGCTTTGAACTCTTCTATGTTTTTAAACTGTCCTGTACCATTCATCTTGGTCTCTGTGTCAGAGTCAATCCATAGTATATGTCCGTACTCATGCCCTACAGTAGAGATATCATAAAGTTCCTGCCATAAATCAGGGTTGTTTTCTATGAGTTCTCGTTGGGCTTTGACAAAAGCTTCTCCCATGGTCTCGACGCTGAGCTTCATAATAGGTTTAGACTTTTTAGACTCCATGACGAAATCGGCATAGGCAAAGATTTTTTTGCCCAATTCTGCTGAGACTTGTTCATCGTTAGGCACAACTTGTGCAGAAAAAAGCCCGTTAAACTCTGCTGCATAGTAGAGTATGGGCTGCCCTATATAGAGCTGTGTTTCATCTACTTGGGTGAGGTTTTTTGCCATAGTCTTTTGAGCATCTGCTCCGTATCCCTCTGCCATATCCGAGGCAAAGTCTTTGATGTTTTGTCTTGTAGCAGAGCCCTCTTGGAGTGCTGGGTTTACGATACGTAAATCCCACTCTAATGCCACAGCTTTTCTATAGTGGTCTTCATAGTACTCTAGTGGGTGTCCAACCTGAAGTGGCGTTTTGACTGCCATCCATTTACGGTCGACCTCTGCCCATTTTCCTATAAGTTCATCAGGGTTTTTATGCCCAAACGCTTCCCATAATGCACCAAAGTAGTCCAACCACTCTTGTTTCTGACCAAAGACATCATCTTCATGTTGATTGAGTAGTGACATCAACTGTTCTAGTGCGGTAGTCACCCCTTTGACTTGCTCTGGAAATGCCTCTGCATAGGCTAAAGACTTATACCCTACATCTTGTTTTTTAAGCACAGAGTAACATCTGTCGCCTACACAGCCACTCTCATCTTTGTCTAAAAGTGATTCACCTTGCAACATCTCAAAGACTTTGGCATCATCACCATTAAAAAGTTCTGAGAGCTCAAGGTTTACAGAATGGATGATATGCTCTGTCCAATGACTCTGCCACTCACTCAAACGAATACCCACAAAATGCACACCCAACATCAACGCACGGTAAAATGGTGTAAGCAGTTTCTGCTCCTCTACCCATCCTATAAAACTCTCATGACGGGTAATATGTAGCGTACTCACAAAGCCATAGGCAAGCTCTTTTTTCATAGCTATCTCTTTTTTAGATGCCCCACTCTTTTCTAACACCTGTTCTAACGCATCTTCACGCAAATTCACAATACGTGTCAATGCTGCCATTTCACTATCTTTGTCTCTAGGAATATCAAGCAGTTTCAAAAAAGCATCCACCACCGCATCTGCACGTTTATGCTCTTTACTCTCATCGAGTAAATCATAATAGCTGTTTAAACTAGCCTGTCTATGTTGTAACTCATCATAGATGATTTGTAGGTCTTTCATAAATTGTTGTTTCATAAGATTACTCTCTTTTCTTTTTCATAAATATAAACAAGCCACCAATTATTTCTTGCAAATAATTCAAATCGCTTGCGTTTTTTTCTTTTTTGGTTACTTTTTTCTCTTTTGTCGCAGTACAAAAAAGAAAAAAGTAACAAAGAAATCCTAAATGTAAAAAATATTATTTATTTTTTAACATCCAAATTATCGGCTTCACCAAAGACAAAGCCTTCGAC
>JALSPX010000181.1 GCA_026985755.1 Sulfurovum sp.
ATGACAAAAGATGCATCAGGAAATAGCTGTGAGTTAGACAATATATCGATGCCTGACAACCTTACTTTTATTCCAAAAACAGGTACATTGATTATCGGAGAGGATACAAGCTATCATCAAAATGATGTGATTTGGGCATATCATCTTAAGGATAAAAAATTAACCCGTATCCAAACGACACCGTATGGATCAGAGACAACATCTCCATACTACTATCCAGATATCAATGGCTTTGGCTATCTTATGAGTGTGGTGCAACACCCTTACGGAGAGAGTGACCAAGATAAAGTGCAAAACCCTGATGAAAAAAGAGCCTATACTGGGTATATAGGGCCATTCCCCGTTATTCAATAAACGGTGAAAACTTTGATAAAATATATCTTTGGCAGTGTGCTATCCCTTTTTTTAGCTTCTATTTTGCTAGAGGCTAAAGGGATAGAGGTAGATATAAAAAATCGTTCTTTAGTCAATGATGCTGCACATATTCCTAGCCAGTGTTATACCAAAACCAAAACAGATGATGGAAAGATACATAATCCCTGTTTTAACTGTCATATCAGTTCAAAAGAGCCAAACTATATGAATGATTGGAATCTTCAAACTGCATATAGCTTTCCTGAGTATGCACTAAAAAATCACTGGATGAATCTCTTTAAGGATAGAAGTAAAGAGATTTCACGTATAGATGACAGGGAGATTTTGGCGTATGTAAAAGAGAGTAACTATTTTGATACAAAAGGGAGATTGCAGTTGGCACAGAAGCTAAGAAATCTTCCTAAAAAATGGGATATCGATGGTGATGGTGTTTGGGATGGATATATACCCGATTGCTATTTTGATTTTGATGATGAAGGGTTTGACAAAGACCCAAAAGGAGCCTATACTGGCTGGAGAGCTTTTGGGTATACACCATTTTTAGGTACTTTCTGGCCAACCAATGGTTCTACGGATGATGTATTAATACGTCTTCCTGCTGCATTTAGGATGAATAGTGAGGGGCTTTTTGACCTTGAGACGTATAAGGTGAATTTGCTGATTGTTGAAGCGCTGATTAAACAAAAGAGTATCAAGACTGACGAAATAGATGAGAAACAATTTGGTGTTGATTTAAACAAAGATGGCAAGATTTCGACTGCACACGAAATAGCCTTTTCTTATAATCCCTCCAAAGGGAAAAATATGAGTTATGTGGGTTTAGCCAAGAAAAAAGGTTACAAAATTGCCGCTGGACTCTACCCTAGAGGTACGGAATTTTTACACACGGTACGGTATATCGATATCGAGAAAAATACTGCAAAAATGGCTCCACGTATGAAGGAACTAAGATATGCCAAAAAGGTCAATTGGTCTACGTATATGCAACATCAAGAGGTCTTGGAAGAGGAGCTCAAAGAGCGACATGATTTTCCAGACAGATTAGAACAGTTTATAGGAGATGCAGAGAGGGGCATAAGCAATAAACGTGGCTGGCGATATCAAGGATTTATAGAGGATGAAACGGGAGCGTTAAGACCACAATCTTATGAGGAAAATCTTTTTTGTATAGGGTGCCACTCAAATCTTGGGGCTGTGGTTGATTCTACTTTTGCATATCAGCGAAAACTTGAGCATGGTACATTCCAAAATGGCTGGTTTCACTGGAGTCAAAAAGGTTTCAAAAATATGAAAGAGCCTAAAACCCCAGATGGAGAGTATGAATATTCTCTCTATCTCAAAGAGAATGGGGCAGGCGATGAGTTTAGAGCCAATGATGAGGTGAGACAAAGATTTTTTGATCAAAATGGTTCTGTTAAAAAATCAGAGGTGAATACACTGCATCAAGATATATCTCACCTGTTACTCCCCTCAGAAAAAAGAGCTTTGGAGCTTAACAAAGCCTATAAAGTGATAGTAGATGAACAGAGTTTTATTTATGGTAGAGATGCTACGAGTAAGCCTATGGACACAGTGTATAAAAAAATTAAAGAGGAGCAAGATACGGGAATTAAATATCCTATACGATATGACAAATAAAACACTCATAAATTTGGCTACAAGCATGTAACCATTTTGTAGCTGTTTTGTTATTGTTTTACTTTATGATTTCAAAAAGAGAATTGGAGTCGTAACAGTGAGAGATATCATGACAGTATCAGAACAAAAATTAGAAAAATTAGCCAAAAGGTTGGCAAGAGAGTTTGCTATATCTACCGAAGAAGCCTTTGAAATCATTTATGAAGAGTGGGAGCTTGTAGAGGAACTTTTTGCAGCACACAAAAAAGCAAAAGCGGTCAAAGAACATTTGGTGAGAGAAATCAATACACTTTACAGGATAGCATAATGCAACAGCTGAGTGTAGAAAATTATCTCGTCCACCACTATCCAAAGATAGAAAACTTTCCTGCAGTTGCCAAAAATCTTCTTTTTTCCAGTCTGAAAAAATTTTTGCATGAAAAACAAATCAATACCTTTTTAGTAGACAATGCACACAAGGATACCTTTAGTTTTATAGAAGCTGTTATTGAATATTTTGATGTGGGTATTCAGCTTAACAAGAAGCAAATGGACAATATCCCTGCGTATGGGCGTGTGGTTATTATTGCCAATCATCCTTTGGGTGCGTTGGATGCCATTGCACTTATTCATCTACTTAAAGATGTCCGAAAAGATATCAAAATAGTCGCCAATGCATTTTTAGGACAATTTGAGAGTCTTGATGCCCTCGTTATCCCCGTAGATAATCTTACAGGCAAGACGACCAAAGCAACGCTTGAAGGCATTTATGAGGCATTGGAGAATGAAGAGGCTGTGATTATATTCCCTTCAGGGGAAGTGAGTCGTGCCAGACCAAATGGCATTAGAGATACAGCATGGAAATCGGGATTTTATAAAATAGCAAGCAAAACACACGCCCCTATTTTGCCTATATATATGCGTGCACATAATTCAAAAAGTTTTTATATGATTTCTATGCTTAACCGTTCATTGGCTACTGCCACACTACCTCATGAGATGTTTAAAGCCAAAGGGAAAGAGATAACTTTTACGATTGGGAATGCTATTCCTTATGAAAGTTATCATATCCCTAATCTCTCGCAGAAAGAGGCAGTGAAACTTTTGAGAAGACATTTTTATAGGGTAGCAAAAGGTAAAAAAAATATCTTTAAAGTACAAAAGGGTATATCGTTAGCAGAAGCACCCAGTGACATAAAGAGTGAACTTAAAAACGGAACGCTTTTAGGAGAGACCAGTGATGGGAAACAGATTATTGTGTACGAGAGTGAAGTAGAGAATTGTGTCATTAAAGAGATAGGACGTTTACGTGAAATTAGTTTTCGTCATGTGGGTGAAGGTTCTGGAGAAAAAAGAGATATAGATAGTTATGATTTCTACTATAAGCATCTTGTGATATGGGACAATGAAGCGCTAGAAATTGCAGGTGCATACCGTATAGGAGAGTGTAAAGAGATTGTAGAAGATTTTGGTGTCGATGGACTCTATACCCATACGCTATTTAAATTTGATGAGGCATTTGAAACCTATTTTCAACAAGGTCTAGAGCTTGGTAGAAGTTTTGTGCAGCCTAAGTATTGGAATTCAAGGGCTTTGGATTATTTATGGCAAGGCATAGGCGCCTATGTACGGGTACATCCAAATATTCGTTATCTTTTTGGTCCAGTGAGTCTCAGTGATAGTTTTACGTCTCAAGCCAAAGCATTGCTTATCTATTTTTATAGCCACTATTTTAAAGCTTCATCTCCCTTAGTAAAACACAGAGCACGCTACAAGATACCCAAAGAAATAAAACACTACTGTGAAGAGATATTTTGTGGTCACGACTACAAGAGTGATCAGAGGGTGCTTAAAGAGGAGCTAGGATACATGGGATTTACTATTCCCACACTCTATAAGCAGTATGCAGAAGTGTGTGAAGAGGGAGGTGTACAATTTATGGACTTCGGATATGACAAAGACTTTAACTACTGTATAGATGGCTTTATATTGGTCGATTTGAACCTTATGAAAACAACAAAAAGAAAAAGATACCTAGGAGTATAGGTGGGATATTTCAAAAAAGCAAAAGTAGGCCGAAAAGTCTATGACCTTATTTTTGGTAAAGGTAAGATAGTTGAAGTGTACGAAAAGAGTCATTACCTACTTATGGTGGAGTTTAACAATGACTATCAGGTAGCTTATACCGATGAAGGCATCCCTAATTGGGGCAACTTTAAAGACCAAACACTTTTTTATACAAAAGATATAGATTTAACCTCTGAAGACTTTTCTCCTGTGAAAAAAATACTTCCTTCCAAAAAAATCATTAAACTACGTGATAAAAATAAACTTGAAGTACGTCTGCCTTCTGGGATATGGAAAAGTACCAAGCGTGTGGATGAAGACTATATAGAAAAACTTTTAAAAAAAGAGAAATATCACTTCTTCAGAAAGAAAAAATAGTCTGTAACCAAAATGTTTCCAAGTTGTTTTATACTTCGCACAATCCAGATGGATATTAAAATTTTCGAAGGAAAACAGATGACATTTAAAAAACTTGTAACAGCAACACTTGTAGCTTCAGTGGCACTTACTGCAATACATGCAGAAGAGCTTAAAGGTAGAGGGGCATCATTCCCTGGACCAGTATACAAAGCGTGGACAGCAGCGTATTTTGCAGCCACGGGTAAAAAAGTAAACTATACACCCACAGGTTCTGGAGATGGGATTAAGTCTATCAAAAAAAGAATGGTTGATTTCGCTGGTTCAGATAAGCCATTAAAACCAGAAAAATTAAGAGAAGCAAAACTCTATATGTTCCCTTCTGTCGTTGGGTCTATTGTGCTTGCATATAATATTGATGGGGTAAAAGATGGTGAGCTTAAACTTAGCCGTGCAGCTATCGATGCAATCTTTACAGGTAAAGCAAAATTCTGGGATGATGCAGTGATTACCAAAGAAAATGCAGGACTTAAGCTACCCCACGAAGCGATTACTACTTGTGTGAGAGCAGATAAATCTGGTACAACATTTAACTTTACATACTTCCTTAACAAAATTAACGATGCAATAAAAGTAAGTAAAAAGCCAACATGGAAAGCAGCCAAAGTAGTGGCGGGGAAATCAAACTCAGGTGTATCAGCAAACATCCAACAGATTAAAAACTCAATTGGATACATTGAGTATTCATATAAAATCAAATTGGGTCTTCCTGCTGCACAGGTAGAAAACAAAGAGGGTAAATTTATCAACCCAACAGTCAAATCTTTCCAAGATGCAGCAAAATATGCTTCATGGACAGCTGACAATGACTTCTATGCAGTCATTGGTGACCCAGCAGGTGCGACCTCTTATCCTATCGTAGCGGCAACGTTTATTTTGCTTCCAGAAGAAAAAACTAAAACAAACAAACAAGTGACTGCCTTTATGGATTGGGCATATAAGAATGGAGACAAGGCAGCTTCTGATCTTGGCTATGTTCCTCTTCCAGCATCTACAAAAGATGAAATAAGAAAATATTGGGAAGCAAAAAAAATTAAATAACTATCTTGCCATAGCAGTACTCAAAGTACTGCGGGTAATATTTTGGTAACCAACAGCTTTTATTGTGTCTATTTCCTTGGATTGCAGACTGCTTGGTTATCAAAATGTTACCATTTTGTAATACAATCACACAAATTTTACTAAAGGTCTAACTATGATGGGTGGAAAATTCTTCCGAAATTTTTCTTTTTTTTCTGCAACACTCTCCTTTTTTCTTCTTGTCGGTATCTTTGCTGTTTTATTTAGTTATGCACAGCAAGCACTTCATGAATTTGGTTTTGATTTTCTTTGGGTTGAGCAATGGGAACCAGCTGAGGATGATGAGGGAGGTATCTTTGGTGGATATATCCCTATTGTAGGTACACTACTTAGTACAATTATTGCGATGGTGATTGCTACACCTTTAGCAATGGGAATTGCGATTTTTCTTACAGAAGTAGCCTCTAAAAATGTTGCCAAGCCAGTCTCTATTGCCATTGAATTACTCGCAGCGATTCCTAGTATTATTTACGGTATGTGGGGGTTATTTTATTTTGCCCCTATTGTCCAGAACTTCTTTGGAGGAAATGGAGTGGGGTTGCTTACTGCGGGGATTGTACTTGCGATTATGATTGTTCCTTTTATGGCAGCGATTACAAGAGATTCGATGAATACAACACCCAATGTCCTGAAAGAATCAGCCTATGCGATGGGTGCAACAAAATATGAGGTGATTAAAGATGTCATCATGCCCTACTCTAAAGGCGGGATTATTGGGTCTATCATTTTAGCCCTGGGTAGAGCTTTAGGTGAGACGATGGCAGTAGCATTCCTTATTGGTTCGGTGATGAGTACAGCCAAACATATGACAGACCCAACGACTTCTATCCCAGTACTTTTGGCAAACAATTTTGCAGAAGCACAGGATTTGGAGATGAGTTCTATGTATTATTTAGCACTCATCCTCTTTATTGTTAGTTTTGTGATTATCTCTACTGCGAAGTTTTACTTTTTAGGCAGAACGCCATCAATAAAAAAGGCTAAATAATGAATAGACTTGTACTCAACAAAGTGATTCTTATCTTATCTACACTTTCAGCGATGATAGGGATTGGTTTTTTATTTTGGATATTGGCAACACTTACGTATAAAGGAATTACAAGTATCGCTTTGGATACATTTACCAAAGACCTTGTCGAAGGCGGTATACGTAATCTTCTTGTAGGGCAGTTCACTATGGCACTATTGGCATCCTTTATGGCTGTGCCTGTAGGAATGATGGCGGGTATTTATCTACGTGAATATGGACATGGTTCCAAGTTGGCTTCTGTGATACGTAACCTTTCGGATGTGATGATGTCTGCACCTTCTATTGTGATAGGGGTTTTTGTTTTTGCCCTTTTGGTAGATCCCTTTGGTACCTACAATGGATATGCAGGAGTAGTAGCCTTGGCAATTATGATGATACCTATCATCATCTCTACCACCGACAATATGTTAGCCCTTGTCCCTACTGAACTACGTGAAGCTGGCATGGCACTGGGCGGAAGCAAACATAAGATTATTTTACAAATCGTTGTGCGAGCAGCCAAGGTAGGGATTACAACGGGGGTCCTGCTCTCGTTTGCACGTATTATTGGAGAGACGGCACCACTACTCTTTACCTCTGCGAACAATCAGTTTTTTACTATGGATCTCTCAGGGCAGTTTCCCTCACTTACTGTAAGTATTTATAACCTTGCTACCTATCCAGACGAAGCGAGTAGAGAGCTTGCTTGGGCAGCATCATTTATATTGACTGTGATTGTTTTGATATTCAATCTTGTTGGTCGTTTTGTACTACGAAATAAAAAGTAGAGAGAAATTTTGAAAAAATAAAAGAAGGAAAACAAAATGAATAAAGAAAATTTGGTGATGGATGTAAAAGATTTTACTTTTACTTATGCGGGGGCACCTAAGCCATCACTGGTCAAGATTAATCTACCTATAGAGCAAAACAAGATTACCGCAATGATAGGTCCAAGTGGGTGTGGGAAATCTACATTGCTTCGTGCTATGAATCGTATTCATGACCTATATACAGGGAATAAGTATGAAGGGGAAATCACACTAAGAAAGAGCAATGGGAAATTTGAAAATATTCTGAAGATTAAAAAAGAGAATGATTTTATCAAATTGCGTCAACAGGTAGGTATGATATTTCAAAAGCCTACGCCATTTCCTATGAGTATCTTCGATAATGTAGCCTATGGACTCAGACTCTCTGGCATTAAAAACAAGAGTGAACTAGAAGGTCGTGTAGAAAAAGCCCTCAAAGGTGCAGCCATATGGGACGAAGCAAAAGATAGGCTCAAGGAGAGTGCACTGGGGCTAAGTGGTGGACAGCAGCAACGTTTGTGTATCGCAAGAGCAGTAGCACTAAAGCCCAAGGTGCTCTTGTTTGATGAGCCTACATCTGCACTGGATCCTATCAGTACAGGAGCCATAGAAGAGCTTATTACTGAACTTAAAGAAGATATATCTGTAGTCATTGTGACACACAACATGCAACAAGCAAGTCGCCTCAGTGACTATACGGCATTTATGTACTTAGGTGATTTGGCAGAGTTTGACAAGACAGAAAAGATATTTTTGAATCCTGAAAAGAAGCTAACAGAAGATTATATTACTGGTAGATTTGGATAATCCCAAAATAATAAAATGTAGAAGGAAAACAGATGTTAACACAATACCAAAAGGCAAGACACGATGTGAGAAATCAGGTACTTAAAGTAGTTGAGACTTTACAAAAAGCAAATGCTAATGCACTAAAGGCATTAGAAAATTCAGATGCCAATGAACTTGAAAAAATAAGAAAAACGATTAAAGGTATTTCTAAAAATACAGAGAAAATAGATAACGACATTGTACTTGTTTTTGCACGGTATACTCCAGAAGCAAAAGATTTAAGAGAGATGGTCTCTTATCTTAAAATTACCTCTGCACTCAATCGTATCAAAACCAATATCAATAACTATTTAAAAAACATGCAGGGGATGTTGGATGAAGAGAATGTCAATATTATTCAGTTTATTAAAGAGTCATTGAGTATCAACCGTTGTACGATTAATGCTTTTACTAAAACGGTAGAGATGTTTAAGACATTTAATGACAATGATAAAATCAAACAACTCGCAGTTGAAATAGATGTAGAGTATGCAAAAACAGATGACATTTACGCATTATTAGAAAAAGGTGTCATCCAAATGATGGGTGAGGCAGATGCTCAGGCAGAAGAGTACTTTAATCTGCTTAAATATATTCGTAAAAATCTTAAGATTATTGATAGACTAGATAGCATAGCTCAAAGAGTAATATTTGCACGTATGGGTGGAAAACTCTAATCAGAGGGTTCAATTTAATACCATAGAGGTATAATACTTCTATGGATCAAAGACTCTTGTTGCACTCACACTTTTTAGGTTTACAGTATCGCTTACTACAGCATATTTTGCTGACTACGGCACTTTTTTCTTTTGTGATAGCACTCTCTTCTAGTTTTGCAATTTACCCACTTGAGAGTGTGTTTCGCTCTTTGCTTTACATGTATGCACTGTTTCAGGCAGGACTCTATTTGAGTAGTCGTAGGTGGACGGAGTATTATAAAGTCTATGTCTATCTACTGTTGGGTGCATCGTATGTCATATTTATGATGATGATGGTCTATGTCACCCATGATACATTTCGGCTTGTTTGGTTTTTCTTGTTGGCTTTTACAGCCTATGTGCTGGGTGATGCCAGAATAGGTAGATGGGTAACGATACTTTCTTTTGTAGGGGTGGTAGTATTGTGGTTCGTGTATGATTTGCATCTATCATGGTATGCCCTGTCTACTTTCATGATGTCGTCGCTGGCATTTACGCTTTTTTTGCATTATTTTCTAAGCAAGATAAACCATGACACAATGCTCTTTGAATCTATGGTAGAAGCAGAAGTTGCCAAACGCCAAACCCAAGAGCAGATACTCTTACGTAAATACCGTATGGCAAATATGGGAGAGATGATAGATGCCATCGCCCACCAATGGCGACAACCTCTCGCACAAGGGAGCATGATACTGCTCAATATGGAAGAGGAGTTAGACAATAGGGGATACATCAAAGAGAAGATAGAGGAGCTTTCTACGCTCAATCAGCATATGTCACAAACCATTGAGGACTTTAGAAAGCTACTCCATGAGAACCAACACAAAAGTACCTTTGAT
Source organism: Sulfurovum sp. (assembly GCA_026985755.1). Lineage (GTDB taxonomy): Bacteria > Campylobacterota > Campylobacteria > Campylobacterales > Sulfurovaceae > Sulfurovum. The sequence continues at coordinate 9,740 of JALSPX010000181.1, forward strand.
ATCAACGAAATGGTAGCAGCGCTACAAACACTTATGAAGCATCAGCTACAAGATGTTACGTTTACATACACAAGTAGCATCCAAGATAGGGTTGAGGGGTATAAAAATGAATTGATGCAGGTGTTGATTATCCTTATATCTAATGCCTTGGATGCTCTGGATACCAGAGCAGTAGCCGACAAAAAAATCACACTTACCCTAGAGAGTATAGAGGATA